>NZ_BAAKGN010000076.1:0-22095 GCF_059704265.1 Secundilactobacillus sp. MJ173 | reverse complement strand
TTGTTAATTGCCTTTCGACAACTATTAAATCATATCATGTTGACGTGTTTCTTGTCAACGTTTTTTTATAACTTATTTGAATAGATATTCAAATGTGTTAGCTGTCGGAGACGTTATCTCTTTGACAACGATAACTACTATACCAGCTATCTAAAGCGAGGTCAACACCCAAACACAACTTTTTTAAAAAATCCGCTATGTTTTGTCTAAGCACGATTTAAAAGCGATTTTCTTCAGTTAAAGATGGACGTCCCATTGCTTAACTCACCATCTCTCAACTAAGAAATCCTACCTTTCCCAATTGAGAACTCTAACTGCATTTATATAGAAAACTTTAAACCAAACATCAACTAGCTAAACCCGTTTTCGTACAAAAATATAAGTCAAAGAAAAAGGCCTGACCACGAGCATTATTATACTCGCAGTCAAGCCATTTTCCCAATCTATTCGATTATCATGATTTTAATCTACTACTCTTCTGGACGCATAGTTGGGAACAATAATACGTCCCGAATCGATTCAGCATCCGTCAATAACATCACTAACCGATCGATCCCAATACCGAGACCACCAGTAGGCGGCATACCATACTCCAAAGCTTCAATAAAGTCTTCGTCAATCCCCTCAGCTTCATCATTACCTTCAGCACGTTCCTTAACCTGTGCTTCAAAACGCTGACGCTGATCGATTGGATCGTTAAGTTCAGTAAAGGCGTTCGCAAATTCATTGCCAACGATATAGAGCTCAAAACGATCGGTAAAGCGAGGATCGTCTGGATTCTTCTTAGCTAACGGTGAGATTTCAACGGGATGGCCGTACACGAAAGTAGGCTGATCCAGTTTTGGCTGTACCAGTTCCTCAAAGAACGCATTGATAATATGACCAACTGCCCAATACTCTTCGTAATGAATTCCGTGATCATCGGCCAATTGACGGGCCTCTTCAACACTCATTTTTGGCCAGAAGTCTACACCAGTATACTGCTTAATCGCGTCTACCATATGAATCCGTGCAAAGTCCTTCTTTAGGTCAATTTCATGACCCTGGTAAGTAATGACACCATCATCCGTCACTGCTTTAGCAGCTGCTTTAATAATGCCTTCTGTTTCGTTCATCACATCGTGGAAATCAAAGTAGGCCACGTATGTTTCCAGCATGGTAAATTCAGGGTTATGACGAGTATCCATACCTTCGTTCCGGAATACCCGGCCAATTTCGTAGACACGTTCCATGCCACCAACAATTAAACGCTTTAGGTGCAATTCCAACGCAATTCGCAAGTAAAGATCAATGTCTAACGCATTATGGTGGGTAATAAATGGCCGTGCATTAGCGCCACCAGCTTGATTATGCAAAACGGGTGTTTCAACTTCCAGAAAATCATTGCCATCTAAATAACTGCGGATAGCCGTAATAATCTTACTGCGCTTCTTAAAGCGATCAAAACTTTCTGGATTCGAAATTAAATCCAAATAACGCTGACGGTAGATTTGTTCCTTGTTTTGTAAACCATGGAACTTGTCAGGCAACGGCCGTAGCGCTTTAGAAAGGAACGTCAACTTCGTAGCGCGAATGGTGAGTTCTCCCATGTCAGTCTTAATAATGTCACCTTCGATACCAAGGTGATCTCCAATATCAGAACGCTTGAAAATATGGTAGACTTCATCGCCTAAAATATCTTTACGGACATAAATCTGCATTTTACCGGTGCGGTCTTGTAAATCAGCAAAGCCAACTTTACCCTTACCACGCTTAGAAACCATCCGACCGGCAATAATTGCAGTCTTATGCAAGCCATTGAGTTCGTCCTTATCATCATCACCGAACTCCTCATGCAGTTGTGCTGCTAAGTATGTTCTTTCAAATCGATGACCAAAGGGATCAAGCCCTTCTTCACGTAGTTCGTTCATCTTCTCGCGACGAACTCGTAGTTGGTCGTTCATTTCTTTATCTTTTCCAGCCACACTAATACCTCCATCTTATAATAACTAGTCCGCTATTAATTTTGACAACCCTCAATAAAAAAAGCAAGCTCTTTTGCCTGCTTTTTTCAAATTATCGACCATTAACGGATAATGCTGCCAATTTTTCTAAAAAGGCATCGAAAATATCGTTCATTTCCTGTTCTGATTCCGCATTGTTCAATGCTGCCTTGGTCCGTGCAGAATGTGAAATACCTTTTAAATAATAGGCTGCTTGTCCGCGGAACTCACGCGGCCCTACATAATCGCCCTTCAGTTCAACTAACCGGTGTAAATGTTCCTTTGCCGTTTGAATCTTCTTTTCCGGCGTCGGCTCTGCTAATAATTCGCCGGTTGCTAAGTAATGCTCAGTTTGACGTAGCATCCAGGGATTCCCCATCGCAGCACGCCCAATCATCACGGCGTCAGCACCAGTATGATCTAACATCCGTTGAGCGTCCTCTGCTGATTTAACGTCACCATTAGCCATGAATGGAATAGTCAGTTGATCAGCAACTTCCTTTAAAATATCCCAATCTGCGTGCCCTTGATACAATTGCTTACGAGTCCGACCATGCATTGCTAGTGCCGATGCACCTGCACGCTCTGCAGCTAGGGCGTTCTCTACGGCATAGATATGCTTATCATCCCAACCAGTTCGCATCTTAACTGTTACCGGCTTCTTAACCGCATCAGTCACGTAAGAAACCATTTCATATACTTTATTGGGATCCAGTAACCATTTGGCACCGGCATCAGTCTTCACCACTTTATTTACTGGACAACCCATGTTGATATCAATAATATCAGCAGCGGTGTTTTGATCAACAAACTTTGCAGCCTGGACTAAGGTTTCCTTAGTGCCACCAAAGATCTGGATGCTCATCGGGTGTTCGCTAGCATCCACAAACATCATATCTAACGTTTTTTTATTATGGTACATAATGCCGCGGTCTGAAATCATCTCACAAACTACTAGCCCTGCACCAAATTCTTTACAAATTACCCGAAAAGCCGAGTTAGTTACCCCAGCCATGGGTGCGACAACGACTTGATTTGCTATTTTAACGTCGCCAATTTGCCATTCCATATGCTCACCTCTAAAATTTTCTCTCTAACTTAATTTCTGCGTTAGCTATCATAGCACATTCTGATAACAACTGGCTACTAACAGCAAACGAATTACATTGTCGCCAAAATTGTTTTTAACTCAGCTTCACTAAACTCATACTTGTTCTTACAAAAATTGCAGACAGTTTCAGCGTGATGATCTTCATTAATGATTTGCTCCAGCTGCGTTTTAGAAATACTTGCTAAAGCTTTACTAAACTGTGCCTTTGAACAGTCACATTTAAATGAAACTGGCATCTTATCCAGAATTTTGACGTTCTTTTCGCCGAATAGTAAGTTCAACATATCCTCAGGTTTTTGACCATCGAGCAACAATTCAGAAACCATCGGCACTTCTTTCAACCGCTTCTCTAGATGACTGATTGCTTCATCCTTGGCACCAGGCATAACTTGGACCAGGAACCCACCAGCAACCTGAATACTGTTATCATCATTGACAAAAACTGAAACCCCGACAGCTGAAGGAATCTGCTCCGATTGAGCTAAATAATAGGTAAAGTCATCACCAATTTCACCAGAAGCTAGTGGTACTTGTCCCGTATACGGTTTATCTAAGCCAAGATCTTTGGTCACCGAAAGTGAACCATTAACACCCACAGCTTTAGCCACATCAATTTTATGAAGCTTGTTTAGTGGTAAATTAACGTGAGGATTTTGTAAATATCCTTTAACGGTACCATTAGCATTACCGTCAGCAACGATACCGCCAACTGGGCCGCCACCGTTAATCCGCACGGTCAAAGTATCATCACCCTTTAAAACAGATGATGACAGCATAAGGGTAGCGATGAGTGTCCGGCCAAGGGCAGCAGAAGCAGCGGACCAGGTATCGTGGCGTTGCTGAGCTTCTCGAACCAATTCGGTTGCATCGACGGCGTAGGCACGGAATTGCCCATCGTAAACAACGCTTTTAAGTAAATAATCTGACATAGTGTCCTCCTAAAAGAATTTCTAGAGTAGTATAACACAAGGTGTGGAAGCTGACGGTTAGAAAGTGAAGTATAGCTGTGAATTGGTAAAAATCCTGGGCTTGGATTTATACCGATTCACAGCTATATGTAACTTTCTGTCAGCTGGAACCTGATTAAACCAAGGTGTGGAAGCTGACGATTAGAGAGCGGAATGTAGTGGGAAAATGGCAAAAATCCCGCACTTGGATTTATGCCGGTTTACCACTATATGCGGCTCTCTGTTCGTTGTAGCCTAATTAGGCTACGTTCCATTAACTCTCCAAATTTACCTCACAAAAAAGCGCAAGCCCACGGCCTGCGCTTTTCGTTAACTCTAATCCTTGTCATCGTCTGAATGAACAGCTTGATCACCAGCTTTTGGTTGACTAGAATCACCCTCATCAGAATTAGTCTGATCTGGGGTTTGATCACTATCCGAATCAGACTGAGGATCATCTGAAGTTGGCGTAGTGGTATCTTTATTTTCATTCTTTGCTAGAATTTTAGCTTGACGTTCTGCTTCACGCCGTTCAAGTTCACGCTTAGATTGTTCGAAGGTCGCTGCCTTCTCACTTGGAAATTCACTGTCGTTCTTTTTATCTGGCATTTGACCAGTGTTATAGAGACTGAGAATTTGCTTTTCATCCAACGTTTCATACTTCAACAGTGCTTCAGCAATGATCTTATGCTGCTCACGATGTTCAGAAAGAATCTTTCTAGCGGTTTCGTGAGCTTCATTGGTCAAACGACGAACTTCTTCATCAATGGCTGCAGCAGTCGCCTGTGAATAAGCTGGTGCTTGTCCATAAGCAGCTGCTTCTTGACTGTTAGCACCTTCTAGGGCAACTGTCCCAAGTTTTTCACTCATCCCGTACTGGGTAACCATTGCACGAGCAATTTGCGTTGCTTGTTCAAAGTCATTCGAAGCACCAGATGATTCAGAATGGAAGATCAACTCTTCAGCTGTCCGACCACCCATCAAACCTGCCATTTGTTCTTCGGCGTCCCGCTTGCTCATAAGCATTTGATCCTCACGAGGAAGCATAATAGCGTATCCGCCAGCACGGCCACGAGGAACAATCGTAACCTTGTGGACAACACGTGCGTCATTTAAGACTAACCCAACGACCGTATGACCAGCTTCATGATAAGCAACGGTTTCCCGTTCCTTCTTACTGATAACTCGGTTACGTTTTGCAGGTCCCGCAATGACACGGTCTTCAGCTTCATCAATATCAGAAGCATCAATTTGCGTCTTGTTTCGACGAGCAGCTAACAACGCACCTTCGTTCAGTAAGTTTTCGAGGTCAGCACCGACAAATCCAGGGGTTTGTTTAGCGATTTCCTTTAAATCAACATCGTTAGCTAATGGTTTGTTACGTGAATGAACCTTCAGAATTGCTTCACGTCCGTTGACGTCTGGACGGCCAACTAAGATCTTCCGGTCAAAACGACCTGGACGAAGCAATGCCGGATCCAAAACATCAGAACGGTTAGTAGCAGCCATGACGATAACACCTTCGTTACCAGTAAACCCATCCATTTCAACCAGCAATTGGTTTAGGGTTTGTTCACGTTCATCATGACCACCGCCCATACCGGCACCACGTTGACGACCAACGGCATCGATTTCATCAATAAAGATAATTGATGGCGCGTTCTTTTTAGCTTGATCGAACAAGTCACGAACACGGCTAGCACCAACACCAACGAACATTTCAACGAAGTCTGAACCAGAAATGGAGTAGAACGGCACGCCAGCTTCACCGGCAACCGCTTTAGCAAGTAAGGTTTTACCAGTACCAGGAGGCCCCTCTAGTAACACACCAGATGGGATCCGGGCACCCAACGAAACGAACTTGCGCGGATCTTTCAGGAACTCGACAACTTCGACCAGTTCCTGCTTTTCTTCTTCTTCACCAGCGACATCAGTAAAGCGAACTTTGTTTTCTTTACTGTCAGTTGGCTTCGCTTTGGATTTACCAAAGTTCATGACTTTGCCATTCCCGCCACCTTGGCCGGCCTGACCCATCATCATGTAGAAGAAGAAAATGAACGCGAGAAGAGGCAATACGTAAACTAGTAGGTTTACCCAGAAGCCACTGGACTCTTCAGGCTTGGTGTTCATCTTAACGTTATGATCCCTTGCATAACGCGTTACTTCACTGACACTGGAGTTGTTTTGCAACATCGCAGTGCTGAAGTTTGTAACCTTAGAACTGGTATTGCCACCGAGCGTAAAACCAGTCTGGGTCTTAGCCTTTTGAGCTGTCCGATACTCACCGGTAACTTTATAAACGCCACCAGAAGGTTGAACGGAAAAGCTCTTTACGTTGTTATCTTTTAGTTGTTGGATGAACTCGCTTGATTGAATATCTTGGGATTGCGAGCTTGAGTTATTTCCTTGAAAGAAGTAAATAACACCCATGACCAACAAGAAGATCACAATGTAGAAAAGACTATTTCGAAAAAGCCCATTTCTTCGATTGTTCATTTAGTGCCTCCTTACTTCGATTCCCTGTTTATTGGGAACGAAACTGAGGGACGATTCCCCCCGTTGATAAAAATTATACTATCACATTTGACCTTATTTGACTAATGTTTTATTCGGAAATTTGACCTTTTTTGACCAATCTTTTAATTCGCGTAAACTTCCGGTTTTAAAACCCCGACATAAGGTAGATTTCGATAGTATTCAACGTAATCAAGACCGTAGCCGACTAAGAATTCGTTTGGCACATTAAAGCCAACGTAATCAGCCTTAGCTTCAACTACCCGGCCTTCTGGTTTATCCAAAAGCGTGCAGACTTTTAAAGATTTAGGATGCCGTTCAGATAACCGCTCTCGTAAGTATGCTAAGGTCCGGCCGCTATCTAAAATATCTTCAATCACTATCACGTCTCGACCACTAATATCAGTATCAATATCGTGAACTAACGTTATCTCTCCGGTTGAAGCGGTACCGCCATGATAACTGGACACGTCAATAAAATCGATGTCTGCGATAAAATCAAGTTCTCGTAACAGATCAGTCATGAAAAAAATAACGCCCTTTAGCACACCGATGAACAGCGGTTTCTTACCCGCATAGTCACGAGTAATATCAGCTCCCAAACGTTGGCAGGCAGCTTTGATGTCATCTTGGCTGTATAAAACACGTTCGATATCGTTATTCATTAAATTTGCTCCTCTAGTCAGATTGTTTTAAAACCAGTTCGTAGTTAGGTTCAGTTAAATTCCGAGTGCTGCGCTGCAACCCAATCAGCCACAAAACTTCGCCCTTAGCCGTCACAATCACTAGTTGCTGTGACCGTTTTGACCGAGGTATCTTATGATCGATCAAAATTCGACGAACGGTCTTATGACCACCACCTATAAGGCTAATGCGGTCATCCGGTAAAGCCTGTCTAACTACTAAAGGCAGTTCATCCGGCTTCAATTCAAGTGTCATGTGACACCGTTTCAACTGTTCGGTTGTTTTGGCTGATTCAAGACGCGCTTGTAACCCCTGCGATAACTGAACCCACTGGTTAGATATTACCACAATTCTATCTGCCGGTTTGTGATTTTGGGGAACTTTTAATCCCGATTTAATTGAAAAGTGATCGTAAACTTTTTCTAAGCTCTTGCCATTAGCTAAACTCAATTCACCACTGGGCTTTTTCTCATTATTTAACAGCTGAATAGTTTCTTCAACATAGACATCTGTAACGGGAAGATCAGCCCGCTTAAAAATCGCTTTTAAAACCGCTCGTTGTTGAATTAACGCTAGCTTTTGCCACCGCAAAACACTGTACGTCCCACCATCACTGCGTATCTTCTGCAATAATTCCTGAGTGCGCTCATCAGCTAACTGAATGGTTGCCGTCAGCTGTGCTGTGTACGCCTGGACGTGCTCAAGAAAGGCAGGGTTCTCCTGCTTAAGAAGCGGTATCACTTGATGTCTGACACGATTGCGAAACACATTATCTTTTTGATTGGTCTCATCTTCATACCAAATTAAATTTGATTGTTCTGCATAATTTTGAATCTGTGCTTTGCTAAAAGGCAATAATGGTCTAATTAATTTGCCATCTTCAAAGGACTGTTCGGGCAAAATGCCTTGCAACTGTGTCAACTGACCTCCGCGAATAAGCTTCATCAACACCGTTTCAGCTTGATCATCCGCATGATGAGCTGTCAGCAAACAACTAGCCTGGTACTGCCGCATCAGTTCTGCAAAAAAATCGTAGCGAAAACGACGAGCTGCCGCCTCTACTCCGGTCTGTGGATGATTAGCAACCGGCCACTGAGCTACCTCCAGCTGAAGGTGATACTGCCGACAGTAATCGATCATAAATTGCTCTTCAACCTTACTTTGCAATCGTAATTGATGGTTAACGTGAGCAACCACTATTTGGGGGCGTACAACGGCCGGCAACTGCTGCATCAACCTTAGAAGTACCATGGAGTCGACCCCAGCCGACACAGCAACGATAACGGTTTGGTTCGAATCAAACCACTCTTTCTGAGTAATCGTTGCCTTAAATTGTTTTGCAATATCCATTTCGTATTCCTCATCAATTAAAAAAAGAAGCATCCCTCACAAAAACGGACGCTTCAGTTCAATTGTTATCTGATAAATTAGCTCCGACGGCCACCACGGCCACCGCGCTTCCCTTCAGTATTACGTTTAAGGGTTGCTAATCGGTCTTCACTTTCCTTCAGAAAGCCAGACATTAAATCATCGAAACTCTCCTTATGGTTCGAATTCGAGTGGTTGTTATTTCGGGAGTGTCCACCACCGTTGTTGCTATTACGATAATGACTGTTGCCACCACCGTGGTAATTGTTGTTATTTTCATGATGCTCGTGACTATGATGTTCGTGCTCCGCATGGCCCTCAGGTTTATCCTGAGCCTTACGAATTGATAATGCAATCTTGCCATCATCACCAATACTGAGAACCTTCACCGTCACTTCGTCGCCAATGCTTAAGACATCGTGAATATCTTTTACGAAGCCATCTGAGACTTCGCTGATGTGCACCAATCCAGTTTTATGATCACCTAAATCAATGAACGCACCAAAATTTGTGATGCCTGAAACCTTACCAGCAACTTTTGCTCCAACCTCGATTGCCATAAACAAGAATTTCCTCCTTAAATTTGTACTAATAGTATAGCACATTTCTTGTCAAACAAGCCTGAACATGGCACGGATTTTTAATCGAAATCTCATTTCAAACGTAAAAAGGAAGCTGGTCCACAAGCTCCCACTTGAAACCAGCTTCACCGCAATTCTAATACAACTTTTCTACTTTGCCGTCACATCATTTGCTTTATCGTTAGGCAGACTGTAAATCGTCTCCCCTGCTTTAGCAAAATAATACTTCGAGCGAATGAGGTTTTCTAAATAATCCTTGTTATTCAAGAGTTTGACATGTTCATTCAGATTCTGATGGGTCTGCTTCACCCGTGCAAGCTTTTGCTGCTGACGTGTAATTTGGACGTTAGTCTGGTTCATAGTATTCTTGGCATGCACGATTTGCACACCCAAAATGAGAAAAGCAAGACAGAAACCGCAAATAATCGTCAGTGCACGTCTTTTGCGTTTCTTACTTAGTACCGCCTTATGCGTATTCTTCTTCACTTCTCTTGTGTACTGATTATCAAGCTGTGTAATGTTTGATCGTGTCACCATCTTAACGCCCCCCACGTCAATATCCTTATAATGAAAGTATATCAACGATATTATGGGTTGTCTATGAGATTTAAAGCGGATTCACGCAATGTCACAGAACTGTAATAGTATCGGTACAAAACTGATCAGTTAAAGTGCAAAATGTAACGACCTCTTATGGAACCATGTTGTTTACTCGTTACGGTAATCTTTTTCGTAATCCTCAATAACGATTTTAAACATGTTTTCTGCATCTTGTTTCTTAGTGGTTTCCAGTAGTTGCAGTACCTGAACAGTCAAAGTTTTGTTACCGAATTTAATCACCAAAATATCATTGGGTGCAACATCCGTAGATGATTTCGCCACCCGATCATTAATCGTGATCCGGCCCTGATCAGCAATTTCCTTAGCAACAGTGCGCCGTTTGATAATTCGCGAAACCTTCAAAAATTTATCTAATCTCATTGTGAACCCTCCGAGTTTATTGTTTAAACCAGCGTAGCCAGCGGTCCGCTTTGGGAAGCAGCAGCCACTCGCGTAGCGTTAGTAATTTTAATTTTAAAGCAAGCAGCATAAAAACCAGTACACCAACTATGACACCCAGCCCTGAATTCAATAATGCCGTCATTCTTGGTGACCAAGCAGCAGTTAATAAGTTGCCCAGTGGCATGACAGCCCTGACTGCTAGTAACATGATTGCCGAAATCAGGATCAGTTTAAGTAAAAAGCCCCGTTTAAAAGCCATCAGTTGTTCTTTACGCAACTGCTGCGTCAAAAAACCAGCCATGCATAGTAAAGCAAAAACGGTGACCCAGCTGGCACCAATTGCACCAAACCTAACAACTGCCCACTGGTTAAAGATCGTTTTGACCACCAAGCCAATCACTAGCCCGGCAATGGTGACTACAAACTGATTAAGGCTTTGTAAAATACTATTGTCGATCATGATTAACGTCGCAAACACAATACTTAAAACGTATACCGACAGCATGCCATTCCCCTGCTGATTGCCAAACAACAAAACGTTTGCTTCAGGCATTAGCGCAATCAATCCGACTGCGGCGGCGGTGGCAATGGTCACACTCATCCTAATCACCGTATTTGCCTGCCGAACAAATTGGTGACGCGACCCGTGATTCAGTGATTCTGTCAATGATGGCAACAGTGAGGAAGAAAATGACGTGGCAACCACCAACCCTAATTGCACTAGTGGCTGTCCACGGTCGTAGACCCCCTTGATTGATTTGGCAATCAGCGGTGGCAGTCCTTGGATCATGAGACCCCGCATAACTGTAAACGAGTCAACCAGTTGTAATAACACCATCATCGAAGCGAATAAACTAATCGTACCGCCTTCAATCAGCAGTCGTTTTGCTAAATGACCATAACTTCGATCACCAGGTTGATAGGCGAATCCGAGCACCTTTACTCGCTGACGGCGAACGTAGAACACCATCACCATGGTAGCGAAAACCGCTGCAATCGCAGCACTACTCATCGCCCACGTCCCCATCCGGTAAACGTCCCACTGATGTCTCATGGCCCAATAGGCCACGAATAAAATCACAATCACGCGGACGGTTTGTTCTACCAGTTGGGAAAGTGCCGTGGGCCGCATATCGTATTCACCTTGAAAATAACCTCGACTAACCGCTAAAAACGGTGAAAACAAAAACATCCAACTCACCGAACGAATAATCGGTGTCAAACCAGGATCGCCCATTGCGCTGGCAATCGGTAATGAGAATCCCTGTAGTCCCAGAAACAGAACTAATGAGAAACCAGCCAAGATAACGAAAATTCGAGAAATCAGTGCTAGTTTGGCTTCAGCCGTTTCGTTTTCAGCCACTAACTTCGAAATAAACATTGGCAAACCGCTGAGTGCAAAGGTCATTCCGATGCCATAGATGGGATAAATTTGCTGATAGACATAAAAGCCCGTATTCCCCACCATGTTCTGGAAGGGAACCCGATAAACTGCACTCAAAATTTTGGCAATCAGCGATGCTACAGAAAGTAATAATGCACCTTGCATCACTGTCTTCATTGTTTTACGTTGCATAGTCCACCTATTTTGTCGTTGTTTTAACAGCCATGTCACTTAATGCTTTAACGAACTGATTCAATTCAGCCATCCAATTCTGCGCGGTCATCTTCGGTTGAATCACTAATTTAACTACCAGTTTGTCATTTGAAAGTCCAACCGTTGCCTTTAACTTCGTATTGGATAATGCTTTGAAGACGTCTTCGCCACTAAAACGTTCCGTCCCTTTCACGGAGAAGACCACTTCGATTTGATCTTTAATGCGATGAATTTTTTCAATCAACGCTTCATCAGCCTGAATCTTAATTTGACTAATCGCCAACAAATTGGCGACCTCAGTCGGATATTCACTAAACCGGTCGATCAAATCATTTTGCACTTCGGTAATATCTTCAGGACTTTCAATTTGTCGGATCCGTTTGTACATTTCAATCTTTTGCTGCTGATCGGTAATGTAAGTATCTGGCAAATAAGCTTCCAAGCCAAGTTCCACAGTGGTGTCCGTCTTTGGCTTCGCCGTTTTACCCTGTTTCTTGGAAACGGCATCCGTCAGCATTTGCGTGTATAGATCATATCCAACCGAATCGATAAAGCCACTCTGCTGTTTACCCAGCAGATTTCCTGCCCCACGAATGGACAGATCACGCATGGCGATTTTGAAACCAGATCCTAATTCAGTAAAGTCCTTGATGGCTTCAAGCCGTTTCTCGCTAACTTCTGTCAACACTTTGTTAGGCTGATACATAAAGTAGGCGTAGGCTACTCGGTTGCTTCGACCGATTCGTCCCCGTAGCTGATACAACTGCGAAAGCCCCATGTGATCAGCGTCTTCCACAAATAACGTGTTTGCGTTTGGAATATCCATACCCGTTTCAATAATCGTAGTGGTGACTAGAACGTCATAATCACCGCGAATAAAGTCGTATAAAATGCCTTCCAGCTGAGCTTCGGTCATTTGCCCGTGAATGTAGCCCACTTCCGCATCGGGAACTAAGGCTTTAATCTGACTCACGGTCTCCTCAATGTCTCCAACCCGATTATGCAGGTAAAAGACCTGACCGCCACGCTGCAGTTCTCGCCTGATACCGTCTTGAATCGCACCGGCATTTTGTTCCATAACGTAGGTTTGAATCGGGAACCGGTTGGCTGGTGGCGTTTCAATAACTGAAAGGTCTCGCACCCCAAGCATCGACATGTGCAACGTACGGGGAATCGGGGTTGCTGTCAGCGTCAAAACATCCACCTGGGACTTCATCTGCTTAAGCTTTTCTTTATGCTTAACGCCAAAACGCTGCTCCTCATCAACCAACAGCAGTCCAAGGTCCTTAAACTTCACGTCTTTCGACAAAAGTCGGTGAGTCCCCACCACGACATCGATACTACCATCTTCTAGACCATGAATAATTTGATGAACTTCTTTGGTTGTTTGGAAACGAGACAAAATGGCAACATTGACAGGAAAGCCTTCAAACCGATTGGTCATAGTGTCGAAGTGTTGTTGCGCTAGAATCGTTGTCGGCACAAGAAAGGCGACTTGTTTGCCAGCTTCAATGGCTTTAAAAGCAGCTCGCAAAGCAACTTCAGTTTTACCGTAACCCACATCACCAACAAGTAGACGATCCATGGGTTTAGCCTTTTCCATATCATGCTTAATTTCTTCAATACTCCGCAATTGGTCGGGTGTTTCTGAATACGGGAACTGATTATCGAATTCTTCCTGGTAAGTATCGTCGTGAGGAAAGGCGTAACCCTTTTCTGAATCACGTTTGGCATAAAGCTCAATTAAATCATCCGCAATGTCTTCAATTTTGGCAGCAACTTTTTTCTTGGTTTTGGCCCAATCGGAGCCACCCAATTTGTTGATATGCGGTTTCTTGTCTTCTGAAGAAACGTACTTCTGGATTAAGTTTAACTGAGTAACTGGAATAAACAGCTTGGCATCGTTTTGATAGGCAATGGTCATGTAATCCTGATGAACACCATCAACTTCCAGTGTCTGCATGCCTTCAAAGCGACCAATCCCGTGATTGACGTGAACCACGTAGTCGCCAGGCTTCAAATCCGTATAACTCTTTAGTCGTTCTGCATTTTGCATGGTTTGCCGGCGACGATGATGTTTCGTCACCTGCTTAAACATTTCTGCTTCAGTAATAACAACTAACTTAGCATCCGGCAATTCAAATCCAGTCTGACTGGCCGCTGGGATAATTTGAACGACACCGGGCTGAATATCACTAGCCTTAGTCATCACGGCGTTAATGCCAAAATCATCAAGTGTTTGTGAGACTTTATTGAGCCGTTCTTCGTCAGCCATCATCATGACAACGGTTTGCTTCGATGCTTGCCAACGGTTAATTTCCTGCTTTAAAAGCGGCATTTGACCAAAGAACTGCTGCATGGCACGTGTCTTGATTTCAATCAGTTGATCAAAGCGCATGTTCCCCATACCCTTTTGAAAGAGAGCAAAGAAAATTTCGGCATGATGATCACGTTTCAGCACGTCTTGGAAACGTAAACCAAACTGCTGCTCACTAAAAATCTGGTGCGCACTTAACTTATCAACGATCCAGTTAGCCTCATCCGTTTCCAGTTGCTTATTGGTATCACGCAGTCTGGGATAATCATCGATCAGTAATAACCCATTGTCACCCAAATAGTCTAACAGGTTAGTCTTACCAAAGAAGTCGTGAGCAAACAGTCTTAATTCAGCAGAAACATCCCCCTTAGTTAAGGATTCAATCAAGGGGGTAATACTGTTGGCGAGTTGCTCACCATCTTCATCAGGCAATTTTTTTCGTTCTTTAGTTAACTTCTTATTGAGTTCATCAGCAGCCGTCTGCCGCTCCTCCGGTGTCATCAACATGTCAGTAACGGGGTGAATCGTAACGGCGTCAATATTTTCTACGCTCCGTTGGGTACTGGCATCAAAGTAACGCAGTGAATCGATCTCGGTGTCAAATAAGTCTACTCGAACGGGATATTCTGTATCTAACGGATAAACATCAATAATCGAACCCCGAATGGCAAAATCACCTGGCGCGTCCACTAATTTTTGTCGGGTATAACCCATCCGCAAAAGGCGTGCAGTTAAGGCTTCTAAGTCAACCTCGCCGCCCGTCTTTAATGGGATCTGGGCCTGACTGAATAGTTGGGGATCCGGTAATTGTCGCCGCAAACCCGAAACCGACGTCACAATGACAGCCGGTTTATCCTGAGTTAATGCGCTGAGCGCTTGAATCCGCTGACTCTGAAAATCAGGAGAGCTAGTGGCAATCTCTGCAGCCAACAGCTCTTCAACTGGGAACTCGAATAACTGATCATCTGTCAGCTGACCACTCAACTCATCTGTCAGCTGATCAGCGTGATACATGGTGTCAGTCACAAAGATCATGGGGCGCTGTTCTTTTTGCATCAAAGTCTGAATCAATAATGACCGCGCTGATCCAGCGATACCCGTTAACAGCTCACGGCCTTTTTGATCAAAGCCTGTCACGAGTTGCTGATACTGCGGCATATTTGCAAAAAAATCTGCAAGTTGCACTAAGCTTCACTCCTTTACTAATTATACTGGTTCATCAAATCGGGAATCGTTTCACCATCAACCCAATCAAACAGTGCTGAAACGGCATGGTCCGCGGCAACATTAAACGTCGCACGTTGTTCTTCGGTAAATTTGCCAAGCACATAGTTGACCACCGTGCTCTTTTGCGGATGCTGAATACCAACCTTGATCCGGTTAAATTCCGAAGTTCCTAAAGCCGCAATAATACTCTTAATGCCATTATGACCGCCAGCAGAACCCTTTGGTCTAATTCTGATGCGCCCTAGAGGCATATCCATATCATCGTGAACCACGATCAAATCGTCGATGTCCAGCTTGTAAAAGTGCATGAGTGCGCCAACTGCTCGCCCTGACTCGTTCATAAAGGTGGTTGGTTCAACTAACATCACCTTTTCACCGTTCACTTGACCAGTGGCCAGCTTAGCTTCCATCTTCCGGCTAGTAAACTGCAAACCCGCTTTCTGTGCGAATTGCTCCACGACCATAAAACCGGTGTTGTGTCGTGTCTGCTTGTATTGTGGACCAATGTTTCCAAGTCCAACGATCATTTTCATTATTAAATACGCTCCCTATTCCTATCATTTTTACATTAAAACATGCAAAATAGCTGAACGGTAGTTTCAACCGTTCAGCGTAAAAGATTCTTACGAACTCTAAGCACAAATATCAAGACAAAGTATAGCATACGTCACCGCTTTGTGCATATTATCTTGTCTCAATCAGAATAATCATCCGTTTCGAATCCCACAGCTTGAATACTGACTTGTGCAGTCAAGTTTCAGGCGAAGGTCTATTCCACTAATCACACGGATTGCCGAAAACATTAGCTTTCACAAAGTTACATAATGAAAGTTGCATTTCATAGCATCAATTGTTGGTAAGCGCTTACTATTTCATGATAAACTACCCCTGTAAAAGATTAACTATTTTGAAAGAGGTGGGTACATTGTCAAAATCGCATCAAAAAGTTGTCCTAGTTGGGGACGGTGCCGTGGGATCAGCTTACGCATTTGCAATGATGCAACAAGGACTTGCGGAGGAGTTAGTAATCGTCGATGTTATTAAGGAACGCACGCACGGAGACGCACTAGATTTAGAGGACGCCCAGGCATTCACATCACCTAAAAAGGTTTACTCGGGGGAATACAGCGATGC
The DNA here is from genome assembly GCF_059704265.1 of Secundilactobacillus sp. MJ173. NCBI lineage: Bacteria > Bacillati > Bacillota > Bacilli > Lactobacillales > Lactobacillaceae > Secundilactobacillus > Secundilactobacillus sp. MJ173. Next base: position 5,631 of record NZ_BAAKGN010000076.1, on the reverse strand, counting down.
CAAGGACGCCGACTTGGTTGTCATTACAGCCGGTGCACCTCAAAAGCCTGGAGAAACCCGGTTAGACTTAGTTGATAAAAATCTAAAGATACTGAGTTCCATTGTAAAGCCAGTTGTTGATTCTGGCTTTAACGGTATCTTTTTGGTTGCAGCTAACCCGGTAGATATTTTAACCTACGCAACTTGGAAATTCTCCGGTTTTCCTAAGAACCGTGTGATTGGCTCAGGTACTTCGTTAGACACTTCTCGGTTACGTGTCGCGTTGGGTAAGAAACTGAACTTGGATCCCCGCAGTATCGACGCCTACATTTTAGGTGAACATGGTGACACTGAATTCGCAGCCTACGATGAAGCAACTATTGGTTCTAAACCCCTTCGCCAAGTTGCAAAGGAAAATGGTATCACCGATGCAGATCTTGACGAGATCGAGGATCAAACGATGCATAAGGCATATGAAATCATTAACGCTAAGGGAGCTACCTACTATGGCGTTGCTACCAGCCTGATGCGGATCACAAAAGCAATTTTCCGTGATGAAAATGCAATTCTACCTGTTGGTGCAGCATTAGATGGCGAATATGGTCTTGATGATATCTTCATTGGTACACCAGGGATCATTAACGCAACCGGCCTAGCTGGTGTGATTGAGGTACCATTAAGTGAAGCAGAACAAGCAAAGATGAAAGCATCAGCAGATACTTTAAAGAAAGTTACAAAAGATGGTTTGGCGGCACTAAACGGCTGATAATTAGTCAAAGTCTGCGACATCAAGACTAGTACCTCCTATTTTAGGGGGTACTTTTTTAATCAAGGTGAATTGAGTTTTAGTCGAATATGCCTTATCCTTATAGATGACCATAAGGAGGATCAGAACATGACACATCGATCACGTTGGGTCTCCGCGGGTTTAACTGTAATCGCGATTCTTGCAATTGGTTACGGTTGGCGAACGGCCCATTATAATAGTCACTTCTTGAGTGACACCCAAATCGGTGGTATTCAAGTAGGTGGCCAGACTGCCGAACAGGCAGCCCAGACTTTAAAAACGAAACTGTCTAATCAAACTTATACAGTTGAGGAACATTCAAAAACACTGGCTCAATTCACTTCCCGTGAAGCTGGTGTCAAGGCCTATTCAACAACTCAACTTAAACAGCTGATTGCCAAGCAAAATGCCTATAGTTGGCCAATGCACACTTTCAGTGCTTCGGCTGATGATCAAAGACTCAGTGCCAGTGCAATGGACGATTCAGATTTAACTGCGTTAGCCAATAAAATTGTCCAAGTTGCTGGTACTAACCGGACGGCAACTCATAATGCTAAACTGGTGTACAAAGGACATCAATTTACCATTGAAAAACCGGTTTATGGTACTGAAATCTCCCAAGCTTCCGTGAAGGCTGCCCTCACTAAAGCGATTGAAACTCATGAATCAACGATTAATTTAAAACAGGCTTACGTGAAGCCAACCGTTTTGGCTAACAGCAAATTACTGGTTAGCGCAAAAACAAAAGTTGAAAAATTAGCCAAGAATAAGATCACCTACCGGATCACAAATCATTCGGTACAGATTCCTAAAGACACAATCGCCAGTTGGCTAACGACTAAGAATGGTCATGTCACAACTTCAAATGCGCAAATCACCAAATATTTGACTAAACTAAGTTATCAGTATGGTACGATTCACAAAACCCGTCATTTTAAAGCTCATGATGGTAAAACCGTTAACGTACCTGCTGGTTTATACGGCTGGAGCATTAAAGTTGCTTCTGAGACACCGATTCTTTCAAAAGCAGTGCTAGCGGGCAAGCCTATTACCAGGACACCTGTTATTCAAGGTACTGGCTACCACAAAGATGGCTCTGATCTTGGCAATACTTATATTGAAGTTTCCAAACCTGCCCAGCACATGTGGGTATACAAAAATGGCAAGGTGATTATTTCAACTGATGTCGTTACGGGGAAACCCGTTTCTGGTACAACGCCATCCGGTGTCTGGGACGTTTGGAGCAAACAGCGTAACGCTGTGTTACGTGGTAAGAACGACGATGGTTCTAATTACGCGTCACCCGTGAAATATTGGATGCCAATCGATGATACGGGTGTTGGGATTCATGATTCGCCATGGCAACCACGCTATGGTGGTAATTGGTATCTCACACACGGCTCACATGGCTGTGTCAATACGCCACCATCGGTTGTTGGTAAAGTTTACGCTGCAGTGCCATTGCACACACCAGTTGTTATCTACTAACCCATGTCATTATCTTAAATAAAGCACCTGCTATTCAGTTTTGACTGATCAGCAGGTGCTTTATTTTGATTGGATTCAGACGAAGCTCTGATGGCCGTTTTTTAATTCTACCGCTACGCTAAGATTTTACGTATTCTAATTTGATTCACCAGCGATTATTCCCCAATAAACCGCTATTCAGTTGTTTCTCGGGTGATTTTTATGTTATGATATTTCTAGTTTATTAGAGAGTTCTAATTATTAGGAGGTTACACCCAATGTTGTTGAAATCCTTGATCAAGCCTAAAGAGCGACTCGTGACCGTACAGGAAAACGTCACTTTAGAAGAAGCTCTTAAGATACTTGAAGATTCCGGTTATCGCTGTGTGCCAATTTTAGATGAAACCGGGACAATTTTCCGGGGTAACATCTACAAGATGCATATCTATCGACATAAGTCACGTGGCGGTGACATGAAATTGCCAGTGACAACCTTATTAAAAAACGCCACCAAATTTATCAAAATCGATGCTGCCTTCTTCAACGTCTTCTTCTCGATTAAAGATCTCCCATACATTGCGGTACTTGACGCGGAAAATAAGTTTTATGGTATTTTGACACATACTCGACTGATGGATATGCTTTCACAATCGTGGAACGTCAACATTGGTTCCTACGTGGTTACCGTTGTTTCGCCAGGTACCCGTGGTGATTTAGTGGGTATTGCCAAGATTATAACCAAGTACACCAGCATCGCCAGTGTGATCAGTCTTGACGCCCGGGATGGGGAATTAGTTCATCGAATCATGTTCACCCTACCAGCTGACGTTGATCAAACAAAACTTGATCGCATTGTTCATGCTTTGGAACGAAAAGATTTCAAGGTATCCGAAATTGAAAATTTAAATCACGAGATTTAATGTTAAGTTAGCCTATTAATTTAAGTTTTCATTCAAACAGCAAGATAGCGCCCGATTCCAAGAGTTTTCACGGAATCGGGCGCTATCTTGCTGTTATTTTAGAGACTAATTAAATAATGTTTCACTTTGTCACTATGTAATTTTTCAAGAAATTAAGCTCGTTTATGCTGCTTATAATCACTCTTTTTGTTTAACCCGATGCTCACTTCTAAAGCGTGATCAACTTGTTGCATGGTAACATCATCTAGCTGTGCCACATGATCCTTTAGTCGTTGCTTATCAATCGTACGAATCTGCTCCAACAAAATCACCGAATCTTTTTCAATACCAGTATGATGAGCTTTGATTGGCACGTGAGTCGGCATTTTAGGTTTCGAAATCCGCGCTGTTATGGCAGCCACAATTACGGTTGGACTGTAGTGGTTACCAATGTTATTTTGAACGATCAATACCGGCCTAACGCCACCCTGTTCCGATCCAACTACAGGCGACAAATCGGCATAATAAATATCGCCGCGTTTGATCTCATCATTTGCCATCCTTTCATCCCCTTGTTCATTCGCCACTACTCGTTATGATCCGCCAGCAATAATTGAGTGACTTACTTTTTGGTATCCGGTGATCAAAGACTCTGTCATAATCCTAAATCAGTTGAAAGCTGAGACCTGAGAAGCTAGAATCTAGGCCTATCCCAAACAATTTAACATTGATAACCATACTAATCAATGAACATACCTAGTATGCTATAACTTCTCATGATAGATTCCTATTTCTCCGTTACTCATTCTTATAATTCTACCATTGCCATCAATAAAAAAGAACCCCTTGCCCGGTTTTGATTGGGTAAAAGGTCCGCTTGAGATTTAGTTAAGATAAGTGCGTTTTAATCGCTGAGTAAAACCGCAGGCGATTTCATAATGGATAGTCCCACAATAATCGGCCACATCCTGCAAACTAATCGTTTTGCCATGATCTTCACCAATCACGGTTACCGATGTTCCAACCGGAAATTCACGCGGTAATCGAATCATCAGCTGGTCCATACATACCCGACCAATAATTTCGCAAAACTCACCGTTAACCAGTACATGAAAGCCCTGCAACCTGCGCTCATAGCCATCGGCATAGCCAATCGGCAGTGTTGCTACCCACTCATCTTCTTGTGCCGTGTACGTAGCGCCATAACTCACAGAATAGCCTTTGAGCAATTTTTTAACAAACACCATTTTAGTTTTGAGGCTCATGGCAGGTTTCAATGAAAAAGGGACGGTTAACTCTGTACCAGATGGATTCAAGCCATACGCTGCTACCCCATAGCGAATCATATTGCCATTACAGGCATCATGCCAAAGACTGGTAGCAGAATTAGAAACATGCACGTACTTGGGACGAGAGGGTAAAACCGCCATAAACGCTTCCCACCGATTAATCTGCAGTTCAAAATAAGCAGTATCAGCCGCATCTGCCTTGGAAAAGTGAGTGAAGATCCCTTCAAAGTTAAACTGTGGTTTCTGATCAAGGTACTGAACGGCTTGGTGTAACTCTTCGGGATGCTGAAAGCCAATTCGTCCCATACCCGTATCCAATGCCAGGTGAACGGCCAAACAATGATTTTCAGTCAAATAGCGACTGGCCTCTTCTAACCAATCGATCGACCCCACCGTGGCTGAAATCTGCTGACTTGCCATCAGGTCTGCAAACTGTGGCTCAGTAATGCCTAACACTAAAATGGGGAGATTAAAGCCAGCCTCTCGCAAGGTTAGCGCTTCATCTAAGATAGCCACGCAAAAGCCGGTTGCTCCCGCTTTTTCTGCTACCTTAGCGACTTGAATCAGACCGTGGCCGTAACCATCCGCCTTGACGACCTGAAAAAGTTCAACGCCGGGTTTCAACCGGGCTTTTTCGGTAGCAATATTATGATAGATGGCCGACTGATCAATAATCAACTGAGTAGGCCGATGAATACCAATTGTCATTCTGCTGAGTCTCCTTCTAGCAAGACTTGTGTCATTACTAATTCACGAGTATGCGATATTGAAACAAATCCCTTGCCGTTAAAAGGATGCTTCACCAGTTCGGGTTTACCCGTTTCATCATCTAAAATTTCGATATCTTGAAACGAAACTGCGCGACCAATGCCGGTTCCAAAAGCTTTACTGTATGCTTCCTTAGCAGACCAGCGACCAGCAAGAAATTCTGCACGGTGTTTCGTATTTAAAGTTTGGTAAACTGCTATTTCGCTGGGCGTCAATACCTTTTTAACAAACCGCTCTTGATCCGCTATCTCACGGATACGGTTAATTTCTTCAAGATCTACTCCAATTCCGTATATCAAGCTAGGGCCTCACTTTCACACTAATTTCGTCTTTTTAATTTTACCACACTCACCGAGCTGATTGACATGACACCTACTCACGCTTGGTTGACGCTTTTTCACTCGCTAATTTTTAATTTTCTAATATAAATGTGATTAAAAAA
>NZ_BAAKGN010000075.1:0-107571 GCF_059704265.1 Secundilactobacillus sp. MJ173 | reverse complement strand
ATATTTTGGACACATCTAACTAATTAATCAAATGCGGGACGCTAGAAGCCTTGCTACTAAAGAGGTTAGACAATGTGGCTACTGTTCAATGGTTGAACTAAGCTGTTGAGAAAAATTAAACGCAGGTCGTTAAAATCAAAGGATTTTTTAACGACCTGCGTTTAATTTAAGAGATTTAAGTCAAAGATGTACTTATGTGGCGCACCATTAGCATCATCTGACAATGACCTATGATTTATTTATTTTTTAGCATTAATTTAGATTTATTCACTAATCGTTGGTGCTTTGTGACGATTCGATTTAATAATATAAGCAGCGTTAACGCAAATAGGGCGTATATTGCGGCCCCAAAACTAATTTTGGTAACATCAACAGTCCCTACTAAAAATGATGCCGTTGTAGAGCCCAACGAAGTTCCAAAGTTAAAGAAAATTGAACTTAAAGATGATGCTAGTAGCACTGACTGTGGGTAGTCATGTTCCGCCACATCCAAGAAGTGAAGCTGCATTGATGCACTAAACAACGTAACTAGCATCGTAATTAGCATCAACATAGAAAATCCAATGAATTTATTCATAAACGCTGAGGGCAGCAAAATTAAAATTACCATATCTGCTACATAGTACTTTGGCATTAATTTGAGACCACCGCGCACAGCGATTGTACCTGAAAAGCGGTTGCTAAAAACGCTGGCAATTCCCAAAGCAAAGAGCAACAAGTTTAAATATCGCGTGTCAAAACCTAGTACCGAAGTTAGTAACGGTCGAATATACGTGTAATAGCCGTACTGAGTTGCAGCAGTAAACAGAACAACTGCAATTGCGATGTAGATTCGTGGGTCCTTCAGTAGCGTTAATTGATTTAAGATACTTCCCTGAGTTTGAGTGATACGGCGGGGCAATAACCACATTAAAAATAAAATGGTGATCAGCGAGATGATTGACACTGCGAAAAATGCATAACGCCAACCGTACCGAGTGCTAATGGTGGTCCCAACCGGAATCCCAATGACTGATGCAATGCTAAAGCCGGCATAAATCCACGAAATTAAATTAGCACGTTTTTTCTCTGGTGCAATTTGATTAGCAAATGTCATAATGATTGAGATAATTCCTCCCGAAACACTAGCCGAAATCACCCGCGATGCAACCATCATCCAATAATTTGTTGCCAGACCACTTAGAGTGTTGCCAATCAAAAAGATGCCCATTAATGTCAATATTGTTTTGTAACGATTATATTTGCTCGTCAAAATAGTAATAATTGGCGTGCTGATTGCATAAACAGTTGCAAAAATTGTGACCAAGTAGCCAACCATAGTAATTGAAACATGCAAATGGTTCGCAATATCGGGTAAAATCCCGACTACCATAAATTCATTGCATCCTGACATAAACGCGACTAAGACGAAAACAACTGCTTGTAAACGATATTTGTTCAAAATAATGCTCCTTTTTACTGTTTTAATTACCACCTCCAATCGAATTTAAAATACTGATTTTTTTACACAGCTCAATAGTCATTATTTCGGCTCCTTACCAAAGTATAGAGATACAAGTTAATTTTAACACTTCTACAAATGACACTGATTGGCACAGCAATTGGACTATTTGTAAGACTACTTTCAGTTGGATTTGAAAGTGATCAATCTAAACTTGGAACTGTGGTAAAATTAATATGCTAAGCGTAATACAGTGGATCTTTTATGGTTAAGAAATGAAATATCATTAAATATTTTGAAATCTGACCGTCTGTTGACGTATCAATCTAAACGTAACTTGCTTGAAAAACACCGATGAATAAACAGGAAACGGCAAATGATCAAAAAACATCGGTTCTTGCCATTCTTAACTTCATGAGTATGGTTAAATGATGCGTAAAAACAGGATTATTCAAAGAAGTGTCCCTATAGTGTCCCCAACAGAAGAATATCAAGAAATCAGGGTTCGAAAACCCTTACTACAAAAGGAGTTAAAGCATTATGGCAACTATTCAATGGTTCCCTGGTCACATGGCAAAGGCCATTCGCCAGTTGGAAGAAAATTTACACGTGGTGGATATTGTGTTTGAACTCGTGGATGCGCGAATTCCGCAGTCATCACGAAATCCAGAAATCGAACGAATTATCAAAAATAAGCCACATTTAGTGATCATGACTAAAAGTGACTTAGCGGATCCGGAACAGACTAAAAACTGGATCAAAAAGTTCAAAACTCAGGGTCTGCCAGCGATTGCGGTGGATTCTAAGGCAAACATTACCACCAAAACGGTGACCCGTATTTCGCAATCTATTTTGGCAGATAAACTGGATAACGAGCAGCAAAAAGGACTGAAAGAACGGCCGATTCGCGCAATTACTGTAGGAATTCCCAACGTCGGCAAATCTACTTTGTTAAACCGGTTAGTGAATAAGCGGGCTGCTCAAGTGGGTGACCGTCCTGGTGTGACCAAGGGGCAGCAGTGGTTACGGTCATCTTCCAAACTGCAGTTGCTGGATACGCCAGGTATTTTGTGGCCGAAGTTCGATGATGAAGAAACCGGTCAGGCATTGGCTTTGACGGGTGCGATTAAAGATCAGCGTTTCGCTAGTGACGACGTGGCACTATATGCCTTAAAGTTTTTCCGGCAGTACTACCCAAAGGCATTACAAGAACGCTATAAGTTAACTGAAGCTGATTTCGAGCTTTCAGACGTTGACTTACTGTTAAAATTAACGAAACAATTCGGTATGAAGGACGATTACGAGCGGGCTTCTGACCGACTGATTTTAGACATCCGTAAGAGTAAGTTGGGTCGTTACACGTTGAACCGAACGGACGGTGAGGCAGATGCCTAAAGCACCTTCAATTCGCGAACTTAAACAGCTGTTTGATCAAATTACGGACGAGAACGATCCGCTATTTACCGAGTATGCCGATGACCCACGTGCGGGTGTTCAGAAATTAATGGTGACTGCTCAGCATCGGTTGGCTAAACTTATCAGTGAAAAGCGCGCTTTTGAGCAGCGCTTTTTTTATGAACGACAATTTCGGCAGCAGGGCCATCAACTGATTGCTGGTATTGATGAAGTTGGCCGTGGCCCGTTAGCAGGACCCGTGGTCAGCTGTGCAATCATTTTACCTGACGATTTTGATGTAATTGAAGTCAACGATTCTAAGCAACTGTCTGATCATCAGCGAGAGGAACTCTATCCGCAAATCTTAAATCAGGCAATCGCAGTGGGGATCGGTACCGCGTCGGCCCAGCAAATTGACCAGTTGAATATCTATCAGGCCACTCGTGTCGCCATGCTGGCAGCAGTCAATCATTTACAGCCACAACCTGACCAATTATTGATCGACGCCATGCAGATCGACAGTGACATTCCGCAGTTAAAGCTGATTCACGGCGATGCGAAGAGTGTTTCAATTGGTGCAGCAAGTATTGTGGCTAAGGTCTTTCGGGATCACCTCATGCAAAGTTACGATGTCCTTTACCCAGGGTACGAATTTTCACACAATGCCGGTTATGGGACTAAGGCTCATCTGCAGGGCTTAGCTGATTTAGGTCCGTCTAAAATCCATCGGCGAACCTTTGCGCCCGTTTCAAACTATTTCAAATAAAATCGCGTAGTTTGCTGAAACTAAGTATGAGGTGAACTATCGTGAATTTGAATCAATTTTTACTCCGTTTACACTTAGCACCGGGTATTGGATTGAAGGGTGAGTATCTGATTGCTCAGTGGTTAGCTGATCACCCGGGACAGTTGAGAAATTTACTGCCGTCGGAAATTAGTGAAATTGCGAGTGTCTTACCGCAGCACCGGCAGAAATTTGAACAGGGTTTTATGAGTGATAAAGTTAGTCAGGCATTGGCACGACACGAGAAAGAGTCGCAATACCTGACTTTTTTTGATGCGCAGTATCCTGTGTTGCTGAAAGAAAGCTGGTTGCCACCGGTGGTGCTGTTTTATCAGGGAAATCTTGAACTGCTGAACGCTGATCGCTTGTTGAGCGTTGTGGGCAGCAGAAAACGCAGTCCTTATTCAGAAACCGTATTGAGTAGCATCATGCCAGCACTGGTTCAAAATCAACTGGTGATCGTTTCCGGACTTGCTGCTGGCGTTGACAGTTTGAGTCACCAATTAGCCCTACGCAATCATGGGCATACGATTGGCATCATCGGTACCGGCTTAAATCTGAGCTATCCAGCAAGCAGTCAAAAGTTGCAACAGTACATGGCTCAGCATGAATTAGTGCTGTCGGAATATCCTCTGGACGCAGTGGGGAAGAAGTACCATTTTATCGAACGTAATCGGCTGATTGCGGGTTTAAGCCAAGCAACGCTAGTGGTACAGGCGCAAGAAAAATCCGGCAGTTTAATCACCACCAGTTTAGCGTTGCAAAATAATCGCGATGTGATGGCCATTCCGGGAAGAATTGACGATCCGCTTTCCTGCGGGTGTAATCAGTTGATTCAAGCGGGCGCTAAAGCCATCTTGACGGCTCAAGATATCTTGGATGAATACCCGGTATTAAAGACTAAATAACCAGCATTTTCCTAGATGTATTTTGTAAAAACGACATCCATTTGGCATATAATATAGTAGTTTTTGAATTCTTTTTCAGTTGACAATCTAATTTTTATGAAATATGATGTGAAAGATTTAGTAATCTTATAGCATCAAATATTTAAAACTCACCAGAAGGGGTAATTAGATGGCAGCAACAACTAAGAAACCAAAAGCTACGAAAACTAAAACAACTAAAACTAAACGAAGAAAACCACAAAAAAAACTAGTTATCGTTGAATCACCAGCAAAAGCGAAAACGATTGAAAAATATCTTGGACGCACTTATAAAGTGATGGCCAGTATCGGTCATGTGCGGGACTTGCCTAAGAGTAAGATGGGCGTCGACGTTGACAACGATTACGAGCCGCATTACATCTCCATTCGCGGTAAGGGCGATGTGATCAAAGAATTACGTTCAGAAGCGAAAAAAGCCAAGCAAGTTTATCTGGCAGCTGACCCGGACCGTGAAGGGGAATCTATCGCGTGGCATTTGTCACACTTATTAAACTTAGATCCCAACGAAAAGAACCGGGTGGTCTTTAACGAAATCACCAAGGACGCCGTTAAAGACGCCTTTAAAACACCGCGGACCATCGACATGGACCTGGTAGATGCCCAGCAAGCTAGACGGATTCTTGACCGTTTAGTGGGATATTCCATTTCACCACTGCTTTGGAAAAAAGTTAAAAAGGGGCTGTCAGCTGGTCGGGTGCAATCCATCGCACTGAAGCTGATCATTGACCGCGAAAACGAGATCAAAGCCTTCGTCCCAGAAGAATACTGGACGATCGATTCTGAATTTAAGTTAAAACGGTCTAAGTTCGACGCCAGTTTCTGGGGCCTTGATGGGAAGAAACACGCTTTACCTGATAATGACGAAGTGCAAAAAGTCCTAGCGAAAATTGATCGTGATCAACCGTTCGACATCACGAAAGTCACCCGTAAGGAACGCAAGCGGACACCACAGCCACCATTCACTACTTCGGCGATGCAACAAGAGGCCAACAAGAAGTTAAACTTCCGAACACGGAAAACCATGATGGCTGCTCAACAGCTCTATGAAGGGATCAATATTGGTAAGGAAGGTTCTCAAGGACTGATTACTTATATGCGGACCGACTCCACACGGATCTCAGTCATTGCTAAGCATGAAGCCTCTTCTTTCATCCATGAGCAGTATGGTGCGGAATACGCAGCTACTAAGCCATTGAAGGGTAAGCTGCCAGAAGGCGCACAGGATGCCCATGAAGCCATTCGGCCCTCATCCGTTTTCCGGACGCCAGCTGATTTAAAACAGTATTTAACCAACGATCAATATAAACTATATTCACTGATTTGGAACCGGTTTGTGGCCAGTCAGATGACCAACGCAGTCATGGATACCATGGGTGTCACCATTGAACAAAATGGTGTTACGTTTAGGGCTAACGGCTCGAAGCTGAAGTTTGATGGGTTCTTGAAAATCTACAAAGATGGTAAGGAAAAGGATAATCTGTTGCCAGACCTTAAAGAAGGCGACCAGTTAACCCTATCTAAGACTGATCCGGCACAACACTTTACTCAGCCACCGGCACGGTTCTCTGAAGCTAACTTAATCAAGGCTTTGGAAGAAAACGGTGTTGGCCGGCCATCGACGTATGCGCCAACCCTGGATACCATTCAACGGCGTTATTACGTGAAATTAGTGGGTCGTCGTTTCGAACCTACTGAATTGGGTGAAATCGTTAATACCATTATTCAGGATTATTTCCCAGACGTGGTTGACATTAACTTCACGGCTGACTTAGAAAAGCAGCTGGATGATATTGAAGAAGGCGACCAAGACTGGGTCAAAGTCGTGGATACGTTCTATCAGCCGTTCTCTAAAGAAGTCAGTCATGCACAAGACACCATTGAGAAGATTCAAATCAAAGACGAGCCAGCTGGTTTCGACTGCGATATCTGTGGTGCACCGATGGTCATCAAAATGGGCCGTTACGGTAAGTTCTACGCTTGCTCACGATTCCCAGACTGCCGGAATACTAAACCAATCGTCAAAGAAATTGGGGTGGTTTGTCCGAAGTGCCATGAAGGCCAAGTCATTGAACGAAAATCAAAGAAGAACCGCTTGTTCTATGGCTGTTCACGTTATCCCGACTGTGATTTTGTCACCTGGGATAAGCCGGTGGGCCGTGATTGTCCTAAGGATGGTCATTTCTTAGTTGAAAAGAAGATTAAAGGCGGCGTGCAGGTCGTTTGTCCAAACGGTGATTACGAAGAACCAGTTCAAAAATAATTATAAGAAGTTTAAGTTTGACCAACCTTGACCAAATGTGTTGCATCAAGGTTGGTTTTTTGATACATTACAATCATGGAGGCGATTTTCATGGCAACACCAGTTGAATTGTTTATCACCTACCTGGAAAGTGAACGACAGTATTCACCTGAGACCGTGAAGGCTTACCGTGAGGATCTGGCTGCTTTTCAACAGTTCTTAGCCGATACTGGCGACAGCACCGATTTACTGGTGGTGTCGAAACTGGATGTTCAAGTTTATCTTAGTCAGCTGTATGACGAGCATAAGGCACGAACGACCATTGCACGTAAAATCTCCAGCTTAAGGTCGTTTTACGACTTTTTGATTCGCGAAGATCTGGTTAAGGTCAATCCGTTTGCCTACGTGACGTTAAAGAAGCGTTCACAGCCGTTACCCAGATTTTTCTACGAAAAGGAAATGACGGCGCTGTTTAAAGCAGCGGGTGAAAATCCAGATTCCGTGTTAGCAAAACGGGATTCCGCGATTCTTGAAGTCCTGTACGCCACCGGCATCCGTGTCAGTGAACTATGCGGCCTCACCTTAAACGCCGTTGATTTTGACGGCCAGCTGATGCTGATTCATGGTAAGGGTAATAAGGAGCGCTACGTACCTTTTGGCCACTACGCCAAAGACGCGCTGCAAACCTATCTCAAAGTTACCAGAGAACCGTTGATGCAGAAGTACCATAAGGCACATGAGGTAGTCTTCATCAATCATTATGGCGATCCCATCACATCTACGGGTGTGGAGTATGTTTTGAACCAAATGATTGATCGCAGTAGTCTGACGGGTGACATTCATCCGCATATGCTGCGGCATACCTTTGCTACGCATTTGCTGAACCACGGGGCAGATTTACGGACCGTCCAAGAACTTTTGGGTCACAGCAGTCTATCCACAACTCAGATCTACACTCACGTGACCAAGTCGCAGCTTCAGCGTGATTATCGGCGTTACTTTCCGCGCGCCACTCATGATTAAAGAAAGCAGGGGTTTAACACATGCCAGTAAAATTTGAGGCAACAACCATCGTTGCCGTGCGTCATAATGGGCACAATGCTATGGCCGGAGATGGTCAAGTTACGATGGGCGAAAAAGTAATTATGAAGGGTACCGCACATAAGGTACGCCGCATCTATAACGATAAAGTAGTCGTTGGCTTTGCGGGCAGTGTGGCTGATGCCTTTAAACTTGAAGAAAAATTCGAAGCTCGTCTGAATGAATTCTCTGGTAACCTGGAACGGGCTGCCGTGGAATTAGCTCAAGACTGGCGTTCAGACCAAAATTTACAAAAACTAGAAGCCTTACTGATCGTCATGAATGATAAGGATATGTTGCTGGTTTCTGGCTCCGGTGAAGTGATTGCACCAGATGATGACATTTTAGCCATCGGTTCTGGCGGTAACTTCGCTCAAGCAGCTGCCACAGCTTTACACCATCACGCTAAAGACATGAGTGCTAGAGAAATTGCTGAAACAGCCATTGGCATTGCCGGTGATATCGATATCTTTACGAACCACAACATCATTTCCGAAGAATTATAACCCAACAGAAAGCAGGGATTTGTTTGGACCCAATTACAAAAACACCACGCGAAATCGTTTCGCTTCTTGACCAGTATATTATCGGCCAAGACGCTGCCAAAAAGTCGATTGCGATTGCCTTACGTAACCGTTACCGGCGCATGCAGCTGTCAAAAGACATGCAAGAAGAGATCACGCCTAAAAACATGCTCATGATTGGCCCCACTGGGGTTGGTAAAACTGAACTGGCGCGTCGGTTAGCTAAAATCGTAAAGGCACCCTTCGTCAAAGTTGAAGCCACGAAATTCACTGAAGTTGGTTATGTCGGTGGCGACGTTGAATCCATGGTGCGTAACCTGGTTGACGTTTCCGTTAAGATGGAAAAGGACAACGAATTTGAAAACGTCCGTGCTGAAGCCACTAAACGCGCCAACAACCGGTTAGTGAAGTTATTAGTTCCCGGTAAAAAGCCGAAGCAAAACCAGCAAGCCGATTTTTCAAACTTGATGAACATGTTTTCTCAGATGCAAAAGGGCGATATGCCAACTGCTGAACAGCCTAAAGAAGAAGTGACCGACGAAATCAAGAATCAGCGGATGTCGGTTTCTGACCAGCTGGCACACGGCTTACTGGAAAACTCCGAAGTGGAAATTGAGATGGATGATCCGCAACAAGCCATGGCTGGCAATAACCCCATGATGAATCAGATGGGCATCGACTTGAGTTCTACCTTAGGTCAAATGATGCCTAAGAAGCGGATCAAGCGGACGGTCCCAGTTTCTGAAGCACGTGAAATTTTAATTCAAGAAGAATCCGAAACTTTAGTCAACGACGCGGATATTAATCATGCAGCCATTGAACGGGCTCAAGATACAGGGATTATCTTCATTGATGAAATCGATAAGATCACCTCGAAATCTGACAAGAATAGCGGTGAAGTTTCTCGTGAGGGTGTTCAACGTGATATTTTACCAATCGTTGAAGGAACTCAAGTTCAAACTAAGTATGGTGCTATCAACACTGATCATATCCTGTTTATTGCTGCCGGTGCCTTTGCCGAAAGTAAACCAAGTGATTTGATTGCTGAACTGCAAGGTCGCTTCCCAATTCGAGTTGAGTTGGACGAACTGAGTCAAGAAGACTTCGTTAAGATCTTAACGGAGCCTAATAACGCTTTAGTTAAGCAATACATCGCTCTAATTGGGACGGATAATATCAAGGTGACCTTCACCATTGAAGCCATCAACCGGATTGCTGAGCTGGCTTACCAGTTGAACCATGAGAACCAAAACATTGGGGCACGACGGTTACACACTGTGCTTGAAAAATTGCTGGAAGACCTGCTTTATGAAGGGCCAGATATGCAGATGGGTGACATTACCATCACTGAGAATTACGTGAACGATAAAATTGGTAACATTGTTAAGAATAAGGATTTGTCACGTTATATCCTGTAATTTGACAATTAAGTCCGTGAACTACTCGTCACTAAAGTAACGAGCTTCTAGGAACACCGCTGCGCATCATTCAGAGAATGGTACGCAGCGGTTACGGCTATTAACTAAGGACTGTTCCAGCCCAGTTGGTCGTTTACGATGCTGTTGCTTTTAGAATATTCGTGGCGGCATTGATATCGCGATCATGATTACTGCCGCAGTTAGGACAGGTCCACTGGCGAATCTCTAAAGTGTGTTTGCCGTCATCATAGTTACAGGCTGAACAGATCTGGGAAGTCTTTCGTGGGTTTACAGTGACCAGTTGTTTCCCATACCAAGCACACTTGTATTCCAGCATCAGACGTAGCTTTCGCCAGGATTGATTGGCGATCGCTCGGGCGAGGTGGTGATTTTTTAGAAGGTTTTTGGTTTTCAAATCTTCAATCTTAATCACATCGTATTGTTCAACCAGTTCTTTGGTGATGTTGTGTAGATAGTTATCACGCTGATTGGCAACTTTTTCGTTATATTTAGCCACCATATGCTTAGCCTTCAAGTAGTTTTTAAAGTCGGCCAGCTCTCTGGGTTCTGGTACCTGATTGTGCTTATCCCAAGCAATTTCCTTTTCGGCTTGCCGTCTCCGGCGAGCTAGGCGTTTCTCCCAGTAATGCTGTTTTTTGCTGAGTCGTTTATCAAACCGAATTGTGGGATATTTGATGCTATCCGAAGTGATCATCAGGTCAGCAACGCCCATGTCAATGCCAACAACTTGAGAAGTCTTAGGCAATTCTTCAACAGTGGTATCCACCAGCACGTTTGCGTAAAACTTACCAGTGGCTGAAAGGCGAATCGTTACAGCCTTGATTTTTCCGACTGGTAATCTACCTGCTCTAAAAATCACCTTTCCTAGCTTCGGTAATTGAATGTGGTGCCTATCAACTACCTTAATATTCTGATTGACTGCTTTGCACTGATAGCTCTGCTTGGGGTATTTACGCGACTTAAACTTGGGAAAACCATGCTGCTTTTTGAAGAACTGTTTAAAAGCTTCAATTAAGTCGTGATTAGTCACTTGTAAACTAGTGCTTTCAGCGTCTTTTAACCATGGATATTCAGTCTTTAGCGCCGGCAACAAGTTATTCAAAGCAAAAGCATTTAAAAACTTAGCTTCGGGATTATTCTGGTGACGCGTCATCAGCATGTTGAGCATTTGATTCCAAACAAATCGATTACAGCCAAAATTAAGTTTGATTTTCAGTTGTTGATCCTGGCTAGGATACAGCCGTAATTTGACTCCTTGATAGGTCATTGGGCTTCACCTCCTTACTCACAATATTTTAGCATATGTTATGATATGAATGAATACGATCGCTAATATTCAGACATTAGGAGGTAACCGTATGATTAAATACGAACGGACAAATGTGTATGATTTTACTTTTCACTTAGTGTGGGTGACTAAGTATCGCAAAGCAATTTTTACGACTGAAGAACGGATCATCGCTATGAAAGCTATCTTGACAGAAATTGCCAAACGAAACTCGGTTGAGATTGCCAATATGGAGGTGTTACCAGATCACATTCATCTAATGATCAGTTTCCCACCTAAGCTGGCGCCTTCCTCAATCGTGAAGGCCTTCAAAGGCGGGTCAGCCAAACAGTGGTTCATTCAATTTCCCGAAACTAAACAATTACTTTGGAATGGCCATCTCTGGTCACCAAGTTTCTTTATGAGTACGCTCGGTAATGTTTCCAAAGAAGTTGTCAGCCAATATATCGATTCACAGCTAGACCAATACAATGGTGGTCGTCCCAGACGTTGATTCATCTCGGCATTAAAATACCGAGTTTTCTCAACTGACGGCACTTTATAAAAAAGCGTTTAATTGCTATCAACGGCAACTAAACGCTTTTATTGTACAATTTCGTTATTAATCCTCACCAATCTTCAAAACACAAGCCCCACGAATATCACCTTTCTTAACGTAGCGTAAAGCTTCATCCGCCTTATTAAAAGCGTAAGGGGTGGTTTCAGGATGGATGTTCAACCGGTCAGCCAGTTTTAAGAATTCTTCACCATCAGATCGCGTATTGGATTCAACGCTGGTCAAATTCTTTTCGTGGAAAATGTGATCTTGATAGTTCAACTGTGGAATATCAGTCAAGTGAATGCCAGCTAAAGCCAAGGTGCCACCAGGAGCCAAGCCTTCCAGTGCTTTGGGTACAATGTTACCAACTGGAGCAAAGATGATTGAAGAATCCAGTTTAACGGGTGGGAGATCATAGGGTCCTGCGACTGATTTAGCACCTAATGACAGGGCAAACTTCCGGGCATCTTTACCACGAGTTAAAACGTGAACTTCAATGCCTTGGTCAATGGCCAGTTGAGCCGTGATGTGAGCAGAACCGCCAAAACCGTATAGTCCAAGCCGGCCACCAGCCGGTACGTTAGCCCGACGAAAAGCCCGGTAGCCAATAATTCCCGCGCAGAGCAGGGGTGAAGCGGTTTGCGAGTCGAACCGTTCTGGAATGCGGTAAGCAAATCCTTCAGGCACCGTAGTGTACTCAGCGTAGCCGCCATCGTGATCCCAGCCAGTGTACAACGAATTGGGACAAAGGTTTTCTCGTCCGGAGCGGCAGTACTGACAAACGCCGCAGGTCCACCGAAGCCAAGGAATCCCGATGCGGTCACCCAGGTCAAACCGTTGTGCGTCAGGACCAATTGCGACCACTTCTCCGACGATTTCGTGGCCAGGGGTGACGTGTTCTTGATGAACAGGTAAATCGCCCTCAGACACGTGCAGATCCGTGTGACAGACACCGCACGTTAATACTCGGACTAGGACTTCGCCCCGTTGAGGAGTTGGCACTGGTTTAGTCGTAAACGCTAGTGGGCTTTTCTCGCCATCGATAGGACCTGGTTCAGTAACTGCCCAGGCTCGCATGGTGGTTGGTAAGTTAGAAACTGCTTTAGACATATTTATCGCCTCTTGTGAAAGATTAGCTTTCAAGTTAATTTCATTGTAGTCAGGTTCCGAAAACTTCGCAAGCTGATAGCTTTGCATTAGCGTGGGGATTGGTTAAACTGAGTTCAGTTATTGAAAGCAGCTAGTTAATGGTCTATACTAATCGTGAAGACTGATCAGAAATGGGGTTTAAGCAGTGATTGAACTTAAAAATGACGAGTTACAGGTGAAGATAAACGAACATGGCGCTGAATTGGCCAGTGTTAAGAGCGTTGATGACCAGATAGAGTATATGTGGCAAGCAGATTCTAAATTTTGGGGTCGCCACGCACCAGTTTTGTTTCCAATCGTTGGTCGACTAAAGGATGACCAGTACACTGTGAACGGGCAGACTTATCATATGACCCAGCACGGATTTGCACGGGATATGGACTTCATGGTCATCGAACACGAAGATGATCACGCCGTTTTTCAACTGGAAGCTAGCGATGAGACGCGAGAGAAATTTCCCTTTGAGTTCACGTTACAGGTGACTTTTACCCTGGATGGCCACATGTTATCGGTTCATTATACGGTGACCAATCCCAGTGGTGACGTGACACTGCCATTTTCAATCGGTGGTCATCCCGCCTTCAACGTACCGCTAGAACCTGGTAACGGGGATTTTTCAGACTACTCAGTGACGGTAGCACCGAAAAAGGCTTATCAGCAGATTCCGTTGGTTGGCCCTTATAATGACGTTAAGCACGAAAAAACGTTAAATTTAGCCACTCCAATGGTATTAAATCATGATTTATTCAATCAGGACGCCCTGATTCTTGACTTAGATCACGTTGAAACCACGTTGATGCTCAGCACGGGACTTAACGATCATGGTGTGGCGTTAACGCTGCAAGATGCACCATACGTTGGTATCTGGTCACCTTACCCCAAGCGGGCACCGTTTGTTTGCTTGGAACCATGGTGGGGAATTGCCGACAACGTTGACAGCGACGGTGACTTCATCCATAAGATGAACATTCACACTGCAGCCCCTAAAGCATCATTTAACGCTGGTTTCCAGATCCGCTTTTTCTAAAATTTTACTTAAAAAAGGAGCTATGCCAAAAAAATCATTTTGACATAGCTCTGCTTTTGCTTATAAGATAGTATCTGTGATGCAACAACCATCAGTCCTTATGTTGTTGCTGACGCTGTCGTCGTTTGTTTCCTAGACCAAATGAAACCATGTTTTCCGTGCCATTCAAGATTCGTTTGATGTTCGACCGGTGACGCCAATAAACAAAAATCGTCAAGCAAACCGCCAGTGCGGATAGGTACCAATCTTGAATCGCGAAGCATAAAATGGTGATGATCGTAAAACTAACCATTGACGCAAGGCTAACCATGCTGGTTAAATAGATAAGGCTAACAAAACACACTGATGCGATTACAAAGAGCAGTGGATTGTAAGCGAGTAACATGCCTGCACTGGTAGCGACGGCTTTGCCACCTTTGAAGTGGTCAAAAATCGATACGGTGTGGCCGAGAATCGCCATGAAGCCGAAGAGTAAGAGCATGGGCGAGTGTTGACTGAGACTGATGTGCAGGAACCATACGGGTAGCAAAGTGGCCACCGTTCCCTTTGCTAAGTCTAAGATTAAAACGGCTGTGCCGGCAATTGGTCCTAAGACACGGTACGTATTCGTGGTACCGATGTTGCCAGAACCAGCTTGCCTAATATCGGTGTGAAAGAATCCTTTACCGATCCAGACACCGTTTGGAATCGCGCCTAAGAGGTAGGCAATTAATAATAAAAGTGCGAGTTTCAAGTTCCATTCCTCCATTGTCATGATGACGTGTCACGGCTAATATTTTAGCATGTTTCCCACTGCTTTACAGAATAATTTTATTGTGATCATGGATTCGGAGTAAAAATCGTAATTAAAAGTTGAAAGGAGTCTTTTTGGTGCCGAGAAAAAAAGCAACTTATGATGATTCATCGATTCAGGTTCTAGAAGGACTTGAGGCCGTTCGAAAACGCCCAGGAATGTATATTGGTTCTACTGATGCTCGAGGACTGCATCATTTAGTTTATGAAATCGTTGATAACGCGGTGGATGAAGCTTTAGCCGGTTACGGGGATGAGATCAGCGTGGTCATTGAAGCTGATAACAGTATCACCGTCACCGATCATGGCCGTGGTATGCCAGTAGGAATGCACGCCTCAGGGAAGCCAACGCCTGAAGTAATTTTAACGGTGTTGCATGCCGGGGGTAAATTTGGTCAAGGTGGCTATAAAACCTCTGGTGGTCTGCACGGTGTGGGGGCTAGTGTGGTTAACGCCCTGTCTTCAGAATTAACCGTTAACATTGTTCGTGATGGCAAAATGTACGAACAGCAGTTTAAGGATGGCGGTCATCCCGTTACCACTTTGATCAAGAAGGGCAATACCCGGAAGCCAACTGGCACGAAAATTCATTTCAAACCAGACAGTTCCATTTTCACCACGACTGTGTATAACTTCAATACACTGTCAGAACGACTTCGGGAATCCGCCTTTTTGCTGAAGGGCGTTAAGATCACTCTGACGGATAAGCGCCAGAATCAGGAACGTGAAGAAGTCTTTCACTACGAGGAAGGCATCAAGGAATTCGTTGCCTATTTGAACGAAGACAAAGAAACCCTTGGCGATGTCATGTACTTTGATGGCAGTAAGCAAGGAGTTGAAGTTGAAGTTGCCGCCCAATATAACGATGGCTATTCGGAAAACTTGCTGTCGTTCGTTAACAACGTTCGCACACCAGACGGCGGGACTCACGAAGCTGGGATGCGTAGCGCCTGGACGAAGGCTTTTAATGAATATGCCCGTAAAGTAGGCTTACTGAAGGAAAAGGACAAGAATCTGGACGGCTCTGACGTTCGTGAAGGACTTTCTGCGGTAATCTCACTTCGAGTACCGGAAGAAATCCTGCAGTTTGAAGGCCAAACCAAAGAAAAACTAGGAACGCCAGAAGCCCGGGCCATCGTTGATAACGTGGTCAGTGAACAACTGGGTTACTATTTGATGGAAAACGGTGAATTTGCTCAAATGCTGGTTCACAAGTCGTTACGTGCCCGGACAGCTCGTGAAGCTGCCCGTAAAGCGCGGGATGAATCCCGTTCCGGTAAGAAGCATAAGCGTAAGGAACGATTGTTGTCGGGTAAATTAACACCAGCGCAGTCTAAAAACGCCGATAAGAATGAACTTTTCTTAGTCGAAGGTGATTCTGCCGGCGGTTCAGCTAAGCAGGGTCGTAACCGTAAATTTCAGGCGATCTTACCCTTACGTGGGAAAGTCTTGAATACTGAAAAAGCCAAGTTGGAAGACGTCATGAAAAACGAAGAACTGAACGCCATGATTTATACCATTGGTGCTGGTGTTGGTTCTGAATTTAATATTGAAGATGCCAACTATGACAAAATCATTATTATGACTGATGCCGATGATGATGGTGCCCATATTCAAATCTTACTGTTAACCTTCTTCTACAAGTACATGCGGCCAATGATCAATGCCGGCCGGGTCTACATTGCCTTACCACCGCTTTATATGATTCAAAAGGGCAACGGTAAGAAACAAGTTGATGAGTACGCTTGGACAGACGAAGAATTAGCCACTAAGACCAAGGGCTTGAAGGGTTATAAACTCCAACGATTCAAAGGGCTTGGTGAAATGGATGCTGAACAGCTATGGGAAACAACCATGAATCCGGAAGGTCGGACATTGGTTCGCGTTCGGATCGATGACGCTGCTTTAGCTGAACGTCGGGTTACTACCTTAATGGGCGATAAAGTTGAACCTAGACGTAAGTGGATCGAAGAAAACGTGGCTTTCACCCTAGAAGAAGACGGCAGCATCCTCGATAGTAATTTAGCAAATGAAGCTCATAATGAGCCAGCATCAACCAAATAAGGTATGAAAGGAGTCCTTTGAGTGGCAGGAACTAAGATTCAAGAGCTCACATTAGAAGAAGTTATGAGTGATCGATTTGGTCGCTATTCAAAATCAATTATCCAAGAACGGGCACTGCCAGATATTCGCGACGGTTTGAAACCCGTTCAACGCCGTATTTTATTTGCGATGAATAAGGATGGCAACACGTACGACAAACCATTTAGAAAATCCGCTAAGGCCGTGGGTAACGTCATGGGTAACTTTCATCCCCATGGTGACAGTTCCATCTACGAAGCTTTAAACCGGATGAGTCAGGATTGGAAAGTCCGGGAACCATTGATTGAAATGCACGGTAACAACGGTTCTATGGATGGTGATCCGCCTGCTGCTATGCGGTATACGGAAGCGCGTCTTAGTAAGATTGCGGAGGAAATGCTGCGGGATATCGATAAAGAGACTGTCGATATGGTGTTGAATTTCGATGACACCGAATATGAACCCACTGTTTTACCAGCTAAGTTTCCTAACTTATTAGTGAATGGTGCTACTGGGATTTCAGCAGGTTACGCAACCGATATTCCACCGCATAACTTAGGCGAAGTTATCGATGCGCTGCTATATCTGCTGGATCATCCTAACACTGATTTAGAGCACTTAATGCAGTTCGTTAAGGGGCCTGATTTCCCAACCGGCGGCATTCTTCAGGGTGTTGACGGCATTAAAAAAGCTTACGAAACTGGTCGTGGCCGTGTCGTCGTCCGTTCGCGAACAGCTATCGAAGACCTGCGTGGCAACAAACAGTTGATTCGCATCAGCGAGATCCCTTACGAAGTCAATAAAGCATCGCTGGTTAAACGAATCGATGAATTACGCTTAAATAAAAAAGTTGATGGCATTTCTGAAGTCCGTGATGAGTCTGATCGTGATGGGCTGTCAATTGCCATTGAACTAAAACGAGAAGTTGATGCAGAGGGGATCTTGAACTATCTATTCAAGAATACTGACCTGCAAGTCACCTATAATTTCAACATGGTGGCAATCAATCATAAACGACCAGAACACGTGGGTCTAAAGACGATTTTGGCGGCATACTTGGAACACCAACAAGACGTCATTACTCGTCGGACTAAGTTTGACCTGGATAAGGCAGCCAAACGGCAGCACATCGTTGAAGGCTTGATCAAGGCATTGTCTATTCTGGACCAAGTGATTACTACCATTCGAGCAAGTAAAAACCGTAAAGACGCCCGGGATAACCTGGTCGCCACTTACGACTTTTCTGAGGAACAAGCAGACGCAATCGTGGCACTGCAACTCTATCGTTTGACCAATACCGACGTCACCGCGTTGGAAAAAGAGGCAGCTGAATTAGCTAAGAACATTGCAACTTATCAAGAAATCTTGGCTGATCCAAAAGCTTTAAACAAAGTGTTACGAAAAGAACTGCGAGAAATCAACAAGCAGTACCGTAACGACCGCCGAACTGAAATCCAAGCGGAAATTACACCACTGAAGATTTCCACAGAGGTCATGGTTCCTGATGAAGATGTCGTCGTCATGGTCAGTCGTGACGGGTATCTGAAACGCAGTGGCGTTCGTTCTTATAATGCCTCTGATCCAGAAGACAACGGGCTCAAAGAAGAGGACTATCCGATTTTCACTGAAAAACTCAGTACGCTGGATCACTTATTCATGTTTACCAATAAAGGGAATTTGATTTATCGGCCAGTTCATGAAATCACTGATGCTCGTTGGAAGGATACTGGTGAACATATTTCTCAAACCATTGGCCTTGCCGATGATGAGGAGATTATTGCCACCTACGCGTTTAATTCTCTCAAAGCACCAGGTGAGTTCTTGATTGCCACGGACGACGGGTACATCAAGCGGACAGAATTTGAAAATCTGTTGCCAGGACGGACCTATAAATCCAGTGCCAAGGTGTTTGAAAAATTGAAGTCAGATCAGGCCAAAGTGGTTAACGTCACTTATTTGGCCCAACCTGCCCACGCGTCAGTATTATTGATGTCTCGATTAGGCTTAGCTTTACGCTTTGATTTAGCTGAAGTTTCGATTAACGGTGCTCGAACCACAGGTGTTCGCTCAATGAATCTTGGTGAAGGGGACTCAGTCGTTGACCTACAACTGGTTAGCGATGAGGATACCGTAGCTTTAATCACGCAACGGGGTGCCTTTAAGAAGATGCCAGCTAGCGAACTGCCAGTAACCAGTCGGGCGCGCAAGGGCGTCTTAGTACTGCATGCCTTAAAGTCACAGCCACATGAAGTCGTTGATTTTATTAAATTAGCTGATGCTTCCTCACCACTTGAAGTGATCACGGATCGGCGACGGTTGCATGACATTTTACCAGCAGAGCACCCAATGAATAATCGTTATTCGAACGGTTCATTTGTCATTGACACAGAATCGGAAGGCATTCCAGAAGTGTTGCGGAGTAAACCAACTATTTTAACATTGTCTTAATTTTTATTAGAAAATAGTTATTTTCGGATTACAATAATTGCGTATTTGGTCGAAGATGGTTATTATAGTTTTGATAATAAAACATTAAGGACAACCCATTTAGGAGGTTCCCCCATGAAAAGTAAGCAAGAAAGTATTTTTTCATCTAAGACGCTGACTTATTTTCTTCAATTGTCTGAGACGATGAACTATACGCAGGCTGCTCAGATCCTGGGCATTACACAACCTGCATTAACGCAACAAATTAAAAAATTGGAGCGCACAGTTGGTGCCCGTTTATTCTATTCTGTTGGTAAAAAACTGCGGTTAACGGATGCTGGTTATACCATGCTGGACGCTACACACCGGATTTACGATGTGTTAAACAGTGCCACTGACGAGATTCAGCAATCGACTAGTGCCACACAGGGTGACATTAATATTGGCATGCTATCGTCGGTTGAAGACAGCGTATTTGAAGACTTTGTGATCCAATCTTATCGGGAAAATCCGGATGTGAAGATCACCTTGCACATGCTGACCCGTAAGGAAATTTGGGACAAGTTGGAAAACAACCAGATTGACCTGGCAATCATGTACTTACCAGATGAATCCATTAAGAATTGGAAACCATACGAATCTAAACGAATCATTAGCGATGACTTACTCTTTATTCACCATGACGAAAAGCTTAGCAAGAAGAAACGAATCAAGTTTGCGGATACGCCAAACAAACCATGGGTCACTTATCCAGGTGAATACTACTTGAATCACGTCATGCGTGAGTCCTTTAAGAATGCGATGGTTGACTTACCAACGAGTGTGGCACAGTTTATCACGCCAAGCCAGCTACTGCGGTTCTCTGATGCGACTGGTGCATATACCGCATTGCCTAACTCATTTGTGGTTGGACAAGGTGAACAGCCTGATACTTGGACTGCGCGTTTTGAACCAAATATTCGCTTTGAACTGGCCTTCGTCTTCAGAAGTGGGAAGGATAAGATTCCACGCATTGGCCATTTCCTCGCACAATTTGATCAATATCTGAAAACAAAAGATTATTTGGCACGTTTACAAGAAATTCAGCAAAATTAATAGTATGATTAGTATGTAAAATTATTATTGATATGAGGAGCGATAAAATTTATGTCAAAAGAACTCGTTTTTGGACACAAGAGTCCAGATACTGATGCCATCGTTGCCGCAATGGCATACGCATATTTACAAACAAAGTTAGGTTATGATGTTGAAGCCGTTGCACTTGGCGAACCTAACATGGAAACTAGTTTTGTACTGAAGCACTTTGGTGTTGCTGCACCACGGGTCGTTAAGACCGTTTCAAACGAAGTTGATTCAGTTATGTTAGTTGACCACAACGAACCACAGCAATCTGCTGATGATATTGCTGATGTGACGGTTACTCACGTTGTTGATCATCACCGGATCAACGGCTTTAACACCGCTGCACCACTATATTACCGTGCTGAACCAGTTGGCTGTGTTAGCACCATCATCACCAACTTGTTTGCAGAAAACAAGATTGATATTCCAGCTCAATTAGCTGGTTTGATGCTGTCAGCCATCATTTCTGACACTTTGTTGCTTAAGTCACCAACCACGACTGATAAAGATCGTGAAGCAGTTAAAGCACTTGCTGAAATTGCTGACATCGACTATGAGAGTTATGGGATTGAAATGCTTAAAGCAGGTACTAACTTAGCTGCAAAGTCAGACGCTGAATTGGTTTCAGGCGATGCTAAGTCATTTACCATGGGTGGCAAGAGTATTCGTATTGACCAGATCAACACGGTTGATTTGAATGATGTCATCAGTCGTGAAGACGGTATCAAGAAGGCCATGAACGATGAAGCTGCTGAAAAGGGCTATGATTTATTCCTCGTTTTGGCAACTAATGTGTTAGACAGCAACTCCGAATTATTCGTTGTTGGCGAACCTAAAGACATGGTTGAAAAAGCCTTCAAGACGACTTTAAAGAACGACCGTGCCAACTTGCCAGGTGTTGTCTCACGTAAGAAGCAAGTGGTACCACCATTGCAAGATGCTTTTGAAGCTTAATTAAAATTAACAAAATGGGGCGAGGTACAGTTCATTTGAACAGTACCTCGTTTTTGGTTTTAATGCTTAATCATTGATAAAAGAGGGTAAAAAGAATAACATTTAAATTGTACACAATCTATTATAAAATTGATTAATCAAGGAGTTGACAAAAATGGAGAAAGATAATCAAGAGTTACGAGAACAATTATCCCAAACAGCTTATGAAGTCACTCAGAACGCTGCTACTGAAGCACCGTTTAGCGGTAAATACGATCAATTTGATCAACCGGGGATCTACGTTGACGTTGTTAGTGGTGAACCACTGTTTAGTTCATTGGATAAGTATGACGCAGGCTGCGGGTGGCCATCATTCACACAACCCATTGAAAAGAAAGCTGTTAAACGTCATTTAGATACATCACACGGCATGTACCGGACAGAAGTACGTTCGACTGATGCAGCATCGCACTTAGGACATGTTTTCACTGATGGTCCTCAGGAAGCCGGTGGTTTACGATATTGCATTAACAGCGCAGCTTTAAAGTTTATTGCAGTAGATCAGCTTGAACAGGCTGGGTATGGACAATATAAAACACTGTTTGAGTAATAACTTCTAGCAAAGCGGTTGCAAATCCTTAGAAATCACCGATAATAGTATATATACGTACTTTAGGGAGTTGTTCGCTTTGTATAGAAAATATGCTACAACATCATGGATCACCGCAATCTGTTTGTGTTTAATCACAGTAATTTCCGCAATGAGTAAGCATAATTTGTCTTATCAAGTTTTGGTGAGCGTTTTAAGTTATCTTGGTGTATATGCCATTTCGCTGTATTTAGCAAAACACAATGGGACTGAAAAAATTATCCTAACATTTGTCAATATTTTGGCCGTAGCGATATTGGTGGCAATGATCATCAATGCCACCAAAAAATATTCGGGCTTTGTTGTGGTATTGTTATTAGTGATTTGCGTTGTTGGAACTGTGACAGGAATCATGGCAATCTGGTTTAATAACCGGTTTGAAAAAACAAATTCTGCAGATTCAAAAGAGCACTAGTCATTCTGGTGCTTTTTTAGACCGAGATAAAAATGATAATGATAAGGAGAAAATTTTATGTATGCGAAAGCAATTTTTGCTGGTGGCTGTTTTTGGTGCATGGTTAAGCCGTTTGACTCCCAACCAGGTATTGAAAAAGTTGTCTCAGGATACACTGGCGGTCACGTGGCCAATCCGACATATGAACAAGTAGCAAGTCATCAAACTGGGCATACGGAAGCTGTGGAGATTACCTATGATCCAGATGTAATTTCATATGCCGACTTAGTCGAAATTTACTGGCGGCAAACGGATCCAACTGATGCTATGGGTCAATTTCAAGACCGCGGTGATTCGTATCGACCAGTGATCTTCGTGAATAATGATGAAGAGCGTGCAATCGCTGAAGCCTCCAAGGAAAATTTAACTAAGAGTGGTCGATTTAACGAACCAATCGTGACTCAGATTGAGGATGCGAAACCATTTTATCCTGCTGAAGAAGAACATCAAGACTTCTACAAGAAAAATCCTTTCCGTTATCAAATTGAGGAAATGGGCGGTCGAGAAAAATTTATTAAACAACAATGGGCTGATTAGAAAAAGCATGTTTGATGTGCAGCATTTGATCACAGGATTAAATGCTGTTTTTTTGACTTTATCACTACTTTGAATAATATATATTATGTAAAGTAGAGAAAGAAATCAAAAGTTGGCCTGAAATTAACGTTAAAAATACTCCCCTGTTTTCTTTATGATGCTATTTGAGTTAATGAACAAAAACAGCTGCAACAAAAGTAAACTTAAATGATTTACTGAAGCAAGTTGACGCATCTGAAAGCACTACTCGTAGAACGACACACCTAAATTAATGAACGTGTGTCGTATGAACGCCAAATAATCACCTATGTTGGTGTGATTGTCATTTTAGCCTGACCAAGGATTGTTTTCTGATTATTGTTTCAACTTCGTGTCGTTGATGATGTTGAGATCAAATTTAGGCAGATTATCAATAATTATGAAGCACTATATATATTGACATGGCATTGGCACAACCAGATGTTCGACTTAATATGCGCGGTATATTTGCACTTGCAATATTTAACGAAGTAAATCGGCTGGTATAGCTGTTTATCATGTTCGGTTTAGGTTTAGCAAATTTCAGCACAAATTAATCCGTTAATCTAATAACTGAACCTTTATTGTTTATTGTTGTTAGTAATGCTATATTTGCTCTAAAGCCAGTTATTTCTGAAGGCATTCTCGCTATTCTAGCACTTCAATTACACTTCAAGCGTGTCGTTCTGCTGATTTTGCTACAATAAAAGCTTATCCAGATCATACTTTAAGGTGTTTAAATTAGCCTAAAATCAGCTTTTTTACCGTCATATCATCCATATCATCGTATTTTCCAGTCAAATTAATGCCTGCAGTGGCACTCTTTTCACGGCATTAACTCCCCTCAAGCCGTGATTTCCGCGAGGGGAAGGCTTTATTACCTTTTCTGAGTAGACTTAATAAAACCTATATTTTATTAAGTTTACTAATTTAGCCTTCTCTCTTCGCGTTGCACTACGGCATATTAAATTAGGATCCCTAACCCTTTTATCAGTTCAACAAACTCGACTTTAAGAAAGCGGTTGCAAAATATTCCTAGCATGCTAAGATATAAGTAATGAATCCTAGCTAGCTAACTATTTCATTGCTAATCTGCTTTTGGGGGGTAATGACTTGCTGAATCAACGGAACCGGATCGGAATCTATCTTAAAGAAGCTGCGATTGAATTTGATAAGAAGAGCAATATCCTACTCGCACAGTATCAGCTTACTCAACCACAGTTTAACCTCTTGTCATGTCTGATGGTGAATCAAGATCGTACAGTTAGACAAGTTGACTTGGAAAAACAATTTAAGCTTTCCAGCCCCACCGTTACACGACTTTTACATCAGTTGGAAACAAAGGGTTTTGTTAAACGTGTTCCGAATCCTGATGATGCTCGCAGTAAGCAAATTGCACTAACAGCAAAAGCTTTAGCTAACCAAGATGATCTCCTTGATTCAGCTGACCAATTAGAAACTAATATCAGAACCGGTTTAAGCGATTCTGAGTTGAAATCGGGAATGAACTTCTTGAAAAAAATCTTGAAGAATCTCGAAAACTAATTTAGTCTAGGAGGAAGTTATTATGTTACTAGTTACAAGTGCGTGTGGAACTGTTGGCCGCCAAATTATTCCTTATTTGGCACAGCATGGTGTTGATATTCGTGCCGTGGATATCAATCCTAAAGTAGCTGACTATAAGGCACAAGGTGTTAAAGAAACCATGGTCATTGATGCAACTAAAGCTGATCAAGTAGAAAAAGCCATGCAGGGTGTTGACCAAGTTGTTTATATCCCTACCCTCTTTTCATTCCAAGAATATGTAATGGGTAAAATTGCGATTGACGCTGCCATCAAGGAAGGCGTTAAGCAATTTATCGACATTTCAGTACTCTTCCCTAACTTGGATACGAAGTTGCACCATATGATGAAGAAAAAAGTTGAACATTATCTGCTCTACCGTGGGTTTGAAAGTCATATGTTATGGACTGTTTTGCAGCCATCTGGATATAACCACGATGTCTTCTTGGAGCAATTCTACAAGTTGGGTAAGTTTCCGAACTATACCCCGCTTGATAAGCGTATGTCTTGGTTTGACGCGCTGGATGAAGCTGACGTTATCATGAAGGTGATGGATCGTCCAGAATACTTCGATAAGGGTGTTTACCAACTGTGCAACGAGAAATTAAACAGTTACGAAGTTGCCGATATGATGACCGAAGTCACTGGTAAGAAAATTACAGCTGAATACGTTGATGAAGATCACCTTGCCGACTACTTTCCACAGTACTTCCATGGTGGTGACAGCTATTCATACGAAGCCTTCATTCGTTTAGTACGTACCATGCGTAAATGGGGCTGGGACAGTTCTTCATTCACACTGGAAGCTTTACTGGATCACAAACCACGGACCATGCATCAATATCTGGAACGCGAAGCAAAGCGCTTAGGTATTTATCAAGGTGCTGCAACTAAATAGTTATAAAAAATTCCCCAACGCGTGTTAGTCAATTTGTTAAATCGTCTAGCCTACGTTGAGGAATTTTTTGGCTTGTTACAAGATTGGTGCAAGTAAACGTGAGCCCGCTTGTTTGAAGCGTAGCCACAGTGACATGTTACGGAAATCAGTTGCGGTAATGAGCTCACTTTGTTTAATATCTTTTTCAAAGATTGCTCGCAATTCATGAGAAACGTTAAAATCATAGATGAAGGCGTTGGCCTCGAAATTTAGTTTGAAACTTCGAAAATCCATATTAGCGGAACCAACAGATGAGATGGCGTCATCAATCATGACAACTTTGGAATGGATAAACCCATTTTGATAGAAATAGATTTTGGCGCCATCTTCCGCCAATAACCGCGCATAGTATTGAGTTGCTCGATAGACAAAGGGATGGTCTGGCATATGTGGAACCATAATTCGGACATCGACGCCAGATAAGGTTGCGCTGCGTAAAGCATTCAAAACACTGTCATCGGGAATTAAGTAAGGCGTTTGAATATAGAGTCGTTTTCTGGCACTGTTGATCATGCGCAGATAACCTAATTTAATTTGCTCAATATCAGAATCAGGGCCACTAGTCACGATTTGCATCATGGTTTTACCAATCTCATCACTAGTTTTAGGAAAGTGCTGCATTGTTCGTTCCAGTTCGTTATCGGGAACTGTCGCGTTCCAGTCAGAAATAAAGTGTTCTTGGAGTGCTAAGGCTGCATCTCCCGTTACCTTCATGTGGGTATCGCGCCAATGACCGAATTTTTTTGACCGCCCCACGTACTGGTCACCGATATTGAAACCGCCGATGTAGCCAGTCCAACCGTCAATCGCCACAATTTTACGGTGATCCCGGAAATTTAGACGGAAATCACGCCAGTTTGAGTGGATGCCCAAGAATGGTTCAGCGAAACCACCGGCATCACGCAAGGGCTCAAAGAAGTCCCGTTTCGTGCCCATGGATCCCCAGGAATCGTACAGGACACGAACTGTAACCCCTTCTTGTGCCTTGGCAACCAACGCGCTGAGCATTTCCTGCCCCAGTTGGTCGTTATAAAAGGTATAAAATTCTACATAAACAACGTGTTGTGCATTTAAAATCTCCTGCCGCATATTTTCAAAGAGTGTTGTACCGTCCGTAAAAATCTCAGTTTGATTATTTAACGTCACAAAGGCGTTATCAACGTTTTGAAATAAGCGAATCATGTTTTTAACGGAGGATTCTTGATGGGTATCACCTGAAGAGTATGGTGGTAGTGAGGCCTGTTGTTGTGACAAGGCGTCTGTTAATTCAGCGTCGGGTTGACGTTGCACCTTATTTAACTGTCGATGGGTTAATTTGCGCCCGAGCAGCGCGTACAGCAAAAAACCAATAACGGGTAACAGGTTTAACACCAGTAACCACGCCCACGTTGCAGCAATATCGCGACGCTCTCGAAAAACCGTAAACACTGCTGCAGCGGTGTTTAAACTGAATATAACAAAAATGACCAAATAAAATAGCGTCCAGTTCATACATTGTCCCCCAATTTTATAATACTTTTACATTACCGCAAAAGTGGCTCAGAAAACAGGGGAAATTTATTTTAGACAATGAAGACTGGACGCCATATTTAGATTTTAACTTATTTAACTGCTTCTAGTGTGCGGTGGTTGGCAACTTTGGTAAGTTCAAGGGTCTGCTGCATGAGCGACGTAATCGTCATGGGACCTACCCCACCTGGAACGGGCGTGATGGCACCGGCAACGTCTTTAGCCTGATCATAGTCAACATCGCCCACTAACTTGCCGTTTTCGTCCCGATCCATACCGACGTCGATTACGGTGGCACCGGGCTTGATATCGTTGGCTTTGATTAAATGAGCGACGCCGGTTGCCACAATCAAAATGTCGGCTGTCCGTGTAAATGACGACAAATCTTGCGTTAGAATATGCGTATATGTCACCGTTGCGCCAGCGTTCAGCAGCAACGCTCCCATTGGTCGGCCAACAATATTGGAATCTCCAACGATCACGGCATGCTGTCCTTCTGGGTTGATGTTGTAGTAAGCAAGCATCGTCATGATGCCCTTGGGTGTGCAAGAAACCGGGTAGTGTTCGTCACTGTTACTGAAAAGTTTGCCCACGTTTTCGGGACTGAAGCCATCAACATCTTTCTCAATAGCGATGGCTCGAATAATCACCGATTCATCGATTTGTTTTGGTAATGGTAGTTGAACGAGGATACCATGAACCGTTTCATCGCGGTTGTACTGGTCGATCAGTGCCAGTAATTCATCCTGCGTGAAGTCTGCAGGGCGACGCTCAATGATGGAAGTAATACCTAGCTTAATGGCCTTTCGGTGCTTGTTACGGACGTATATTTGACTGGCAGGATCGTTGCCAACAATAATAACAACTAATTTGGGCTCGATACCCTGTTGACGAAGTGCTTTAACCTCCGCCTTCATGCCACTATCTAACTGATTGGACAGTGCTTTACCATCTATGATCAATTTTCTCTCCACCCTTTCGGATTCTACGGGAAATATAATATCTCTTATGCTGATTAGAGAACTAAATGTTCAAAAATAAGAACTTAAAGATAACTAGTTCTACTAATATTCGTATTATAACTGATTTGTTGTGAAATTTACCTGTTATCATCCTAAAATTTTTTTAATTTTTGTATTCAAATCGATTTTTGCAACTATTTTAGTCTACTATTAAATTGCTCATGAGTCATTTAAAATGTTTCCAAAGTATCTTTTACGGATGGTTGCTGTTAACTATCTAATCGATGACAATTTTCACAATTCTTATCAGTTGAAAAACTGACCGTCATATTAGATTATATCTAAAACAGCACTATACGCTATTATTTTACAGACAGGACTTGATATTATGCGTTCACGACAGCCAGCAACCCGCTTCCGGTGGGTAATTGCTGTGCTTAGCTGGTTAGGTTTTCTCATCTTCGCCACGGGGGTTCACTTTCATGCGAGTTGGATCACTCATATTGATTGCCTGGGACAGCAACCAGCAGTTAGCATTAGACAACCAAGTTGGACCACTTTTTTCAAGTGGTTTGCGTATCTTGGAACACCAACTACTAACATGATGATTTGTCTGCTAGTCGCTTTAGCACTTTGGCTGTCTCGTCGGCACTTTGAGGCTGGCTGGGTATTGACTGCCCAAGTTGGCATTAACGCCCTGATGGCCATTTTTAAAATGATCATACAGCGTCCACGGCCAGCGGGAAAACTAGTTGCTCAAGCAGGATACAGCTTTCCAAGCGGTCATACCACCTCAACCGCAACGATGGTATTGGTCATCCTTTTGATTGTGGTGCCGTTGTGTCGTTTTGCATCCGTTCGTTTCTTGCTTAGTCTTATCAGCCTTTTATGGCTAGGAATGATGGGCTTTGACCGTATTTATTTGTTCGTCCACTATCCTAGCGACGTACTAGCTGGATTGTGTCTGTCATTGGGCTGGTGGGGTGTTTTACGCCTATCATTTAGCCACGCGTTATCACAGCAACAAAAAGGATCAAATTATTAACTAGGAGTTTCTTATGCGAATCAGAAAAATTAGTATGACATCAGTTTTAGCCCTGATATTGGCTTGTGCGATGATGATTGGTATCATTGCTAACGTTTTCGTGCCGATCAATCTTAAGGCAACGAGTTTGATTTTAGTGGGTTGTTTAGCTATCTGGTATTTAAAGCCGCTCTATTTAAAATGGACGAATCAGCTCTCCCAACAAACCGTGAATTGGATACTTACCGTGATCGTGATTTTAATGATGGTCATTCAGTTACTGGTGATTCGGTTCCTACCTGCCTCCGTTTACCATGATCCGTTTCGGGTTCTGGTGCAGGCGGAGCAACTAAGTCACGGTAACTTAAACTGGAATGACTCGGTTTACTTCTGGCGGTTTCCGAATAACGTCTCGCTGACAGTTCTTTTGGGCCAATGGCTTAAATTGACGAACTTGCTTCATCTGGATACTTACTGGGGCATCCATTTATTATCCTTTATTTTACTCGATACCTTTATTATTGCTATTTTACGTTCAGTTCGCCGCTTAAGTCACCAGAATAGTTCAGCGTTATTGGCTGCCCTGTTCTTCTTGGTCAGTCCGTTTGCTTATTCTTACTATTTACAGGTCTTCTATTCCGATTTACCAACGCTGCTTTGCCTAGGCGTGGTGTTTAACGTTTTGATTGGTTGGCCATCTTTTAGTCAAAATAAAAAAGCCATCACGGGAACCGGTCTGCTCATTTCAGTGATTGTTGGTGAAGTGGTCAAGCCCAACTTGATCGTTTTACTGGTGGCGGTTTTGCTAGTCATGATTTGGCTGCTGTTTAAAAATCGGCAGCAGTTGAACGTCATCAAGGCTCCGTTGCTGATTATCATTCTAGGCTTTGTTTTAGCCATACCAGCATCCGCCGGGATAAAGGCGGCTAGTCACTACCACGTTAATAATGAATACGCCTTTCCAGCTATGCACTGGGTTTGGATGAGTTATAATCCTCACGGCGCTGGTCGGTATGATATTAAGGACGTTGAGACGCTCAGTTCGATTCAGGGAAAGCAGGCCAAGCAGGATTATCTCAGTAAGGCGATACCGGAGCGGTTGGCAAAATTAGGCCCCGTGGGCGTTATGACACGCTGGGTTGAGAAAGCCAGTATCCTATTAAATGTCTCACGCATGCCTAAGGCCTATACTGGCGGATACGTTGCCGCACCGAGACTGTATCAAAAATTTGAGTTGCAGCTGTCGGCGATCGGTATGATCATTATGCGGATTGGTTTCGTCTTGTTGTATGCTGAAACCTTCTTCCGATGCTTACGATTATGGCAAAGACGGTCAAAATCAACGGATGATCCACGCATTATGCTAACTATTTTAACTGCTTTAGGATATATTGCCTTTCACACCCTATTGTGGGAGACAGAAAGCCGCTATGGGCAGGTCATGATTCCGCTATTAGGGATTCTTTGTACCGTGCCAAGTCTGGCACTTGCTTCCGAGCGACGAATTAAGCTGCGTACCAAAAAGGAAGGCTGGCTTGCCTTCGTAGCAGTCGTGGCTTTAGTGGTGACCTATGTTTTGGTTCCTCATGCACTGTCCACTACCAAGGGACACGATGTGGCTGTACAACAGAGTCAGTTATCACTACAATTCGATGCTAAGGAAACTAAGATTAAACCCTATGGCACTTTGAGTCAGCAAATTCAGCTCAATCATAAAGCCAAGCATTTTGAAGTTTCACTGGCACCAGCAGCCGAGTTTAGCGGTACGCTGATCAACGAGCAAACCCAGCAGCACTATGAACTTTACCGGACGCTTAAAACGTTAGCGTTAAAGCGTCCACTGCCAGCGGGTAAATATCGGATTCAGTTGAGAAATGATTTGCAACGCTCACAGTCTGTACTGATCACTAAGACGCTATCGTACCGTCTAGCACCGTATCCACTGAAAATTGATCAAGCACAGTACCCTTATTGGTCGTTTGTTTATGCCTTTTCACGAGCTCGGTGATGTGTAAACAAATTCATGGTATAATTAGAACACATGTTCCTAATCTTAAAAAGGGGGTATCCTAGTGGATCATTCGGCCTATGTTGCACATAATGAACAGTTGGTAAGTGAACTGCCTGACTACGTTGGTGACTACTATTTAGCGAAGTCTTCAGTGCCATTGTCGCCAGCAACTTTATATCAGTATCTGAACGAATTTAAACGTTTTTT
The DNA here is from genome assembly GCF_059704265.1 of Secundilactobacillus sp. MJ173. NCBI lineage: Bacteria > Bacillati > Bacillota > Bacilli > Lactobacillales > Lactobacillaceae > Secundilactobacillus > Secundilactobacillus sp. MJ173. Next base: position 76,493 of record NZ_BAAKGN010000075.1, on the reverse strand, counting down.
TGAATGGCTGATTGAAACAGGAGTGTCTTCTGCTAGTTCGATTCAACAAATCAGCCTGCAAGACCTTGAACATTTGAAAAAACAAGATATGGAGTTGTATAAATCCTATTTGCTCAACCGTGGTAAGCAAACCGCGCAGCATCCGCAAGGCGCCCTATCACACCGCACCGTTAATCGCTCCTTAAACGCCCTATCGGCGCTATTTCGGTTCTTAACGGCCGAATCGGAAAACAGTGAAGGTGAACCTTACTTCTACCGCAACGTGATGAAAAAAATCTCGCTGGTTCAAGACAGCGAAACCTATGCGACTCGTGCCAGTCATATCAAAGATCAGTTAATGTTGGGTGACCAGGATAAAGCCTACTTAAACTTTATCCAAGATAAATATGGTGAACGCTTGGATCAGAAACGACTGCGTTACTATCAACGCGACCGTGAACGGGACGTTGCCATTAACGCTTTGATGTTGGGGACTGGCATCCGAGTCTCTGAGCTGACGAATATGGATGTTGGCCATCTCAGTCTTAAAGCCGCGAATGTGACGGTTCGGCGTAAAGGCGGTAAGTGGGATTCAGTGCCGATTGCGAAGTGGGTGCTACCCTATTTAGCCCGCTACATTAGCATTCGTCGTCCCCGTTATCATGCGACTGCTAATACGCCGGCGCTGTTTCTCACTATGGGTACGGATGAACCTCGCCGAATCAAGCCAGCAACGGTGGAATTATTGGTGGCAAAATACTCCACTGCATTTAACCACGTGCGAATCACGCCACATAAGCTACGCCATACTTTAGCTTCTAAGCTGTATTTAGAAACCAAGAATGAACATTTGGTTGCTACTCAGCTAGGTCAAAGCTCGACTTCCGCTACGGGGTTGTATACGCATATTATTGATACACAGCAACGGAAAGCGTTGAACCGGTTGCATGAGGATAATAACAGGAAATAAGTTTTCCTCAACAAAAATGAAAGATAGAAAAGCCAGATTTCCTTAGACAAAAGACAAGGAGATCTGGCTTTTATTGATCCTATTTTGAATACTTTTGTATTTTAGGGCTAAACAAATTCCGGTATTACTCTATTGAAGACTTTTTGCGTGATATCCCCTTGTATTGAGAGAATAGAATGCAAAACGTTTGCTTTATGATAGCAAGTAAGCTATCATAAAACTATGAAAAAAATAGTGTTTGATTATTATGATTGGAATGAGTTTAAACAATTTTTAGATCAGTTGCCTGATAAAGATGCGGCCAAGTTAGTTGCAACCATTCAAAATATTGAACATTACGGTTTGGTTGTTGCAGAACGTCAATTATGGGTGAAGAAACTAGAAAATAACCTTTATGAAATTCGTTCTAAGCGAGCCTCAAATATTCAAAGAGCTGTCTATTTCCAAGTACAAGGGTCTCAGTACTTGATCACAAATGCATTTACGAAAAAAACGAACAAAACACCGGAAAGCGAAAAGATGATTGCTCGAAATCGGCGAACCCAATATTTTAATGAGGAGAATAAACAATGAGTAAAATTGATGAATATGTTGCTGAAAGAAGTAAAAATAATCCTGAGTTTGCAAAACTCGTTGAGCAAGAAAATATTAACTTAGAAGTCGCTGTTAAGGTACGCGAACTACGTGAAAATATGGGGATGAGTCAACGTGATTTTGCTAGTTTAGTTGGTAAACCTCAATCGACTATTGCTAGAATTGAAAATGGTTCAATGAATGCTTCAACTAAGCTATTATCTGAGATTGCCCAGGCTACGAATCAACGATTGACGATTCAATTTAGCCCCGTTTATTAAGAGCAGATAGCAATGGTTTTGAGAACTACTTGGTTATAAATTGTTTAGTTAAAATGGACCTTATATTGAACTTTCTGTTTCATGATTTTGGCTTGGAACGTTTCTTGTTTTATATTTTCTTAGTGTATTTGATATCCTACTTTCACAATCGAATGAATTATAGAAAAGCCAGATTTCCCATTCTAAAGGAAATCTGGCTTTGATTAGTTCTACCTTAAATCTACACAATAATTCCGAAATACTTTTTGAGTACAAAGGGTAAGTCTGAGTCATTAATTTGTGATACTTGGCGTTGCCCAGCTCTCACTACCGTTAGCGTTTTTTCGTGGAGATTAGCAAACCCATCGGGATACCGCAATGATACTTGACGTTCTTCATAAGCACTATCCCCGCTTGACCTTAACAAAGATTGACCGTAGAAATCACACAGATACTGTTGAATTGGTGCCATTTGCATTAGTGACATGGTTCGACCCGTATTTGGTGATTTTCGAATCAGTGTATACCAGCCAGACTGTGTGGGCTTGGACGTTTTATCGTCTGGCGATATGCCACTTTTTTGAAAATAAAAGGTTTCTTTTTCTACCGTCTGTAATTGGTTCTCCTGAAATTCTATAGCTTCAGCAGGAACAGGACCGCCGTAGCCAACGTCTGCAAAATAAGTTTTACCATTCAAAGTAATTAGAATCGCGCAATGCGTTGCAGGTACTGGACAGGATTCTGCATGCTGAAGGGGGCGGCATGGACACAACCACGCATCAAAACCTAACGCCTTCAGGAGCAAAGAAAAGGCACCATTAAGTTCAAAGCAAAACCCACCTCTGGACTTCAGTAACAGCTTGTTCATTAAGCTTTGTGGATCGATATGAATGGGTACGTGAAAGTCTGTTATATCTAGGTTCTCAACAGGAAAAACAAAATGGTGTTTCCGGACAAGTTCGTTTAAATATTGCTGTGAAGGCGTTCGTTGTTTAATACCCAATTTTTTAAGATATAAATCTTTAAATTCCCGGGGTATTTCAAAATAATTCTCCCAGGTCATGCCTCTGGACCATGCCACTCTATCACTTCCCGTGCATAAATTTCATTTTATAAAATTAACTATTAATTATAGCTTACCTGAATTATTAAATTAAATCAAAGGTACATAATCTATGTTTAAAAGCCTGATTTTGAACTGAGAGAAGGTTATCGAAAAATGAAGTTCTAGATACTTTTATGTTTCTTCCTATTGTCAATATCTAGAGCTCATACCCGATTCAATAGTGTCAATTTTCTAACAGCCAGTCCATTACATTGACAACCTCGACACCATCAATCATTTTAATATCCGGATAAAATTGTTGTGTAATCAGTGTTTTCTTGTAGTTATCAGTAATTTTCAGTAAGTTATCTGTTTCATGAGTATTCTGCGGTAATTCGTAGGTAACTTGAATATATCTGAGATCTTCACTTTTTCTCGCAACAAAATCGATTTCCTGCTAATCAATCTTTCCCACATATTGTTTGGCTACTCAATACCACTGCTGGAAATCCGCCAAATCGTTCGTAGTTGTCAAATGCTTTAGGAACCTGCCTAGAATTCTTATCAACACCAATTGCAGCAAGATATTCTTTAAACGAAAACGGATAGATTCTAATTTCAACATACCTACCGCTAAGCAAAGTAGCTAATTCACCAGATAGCATTTTGGCGTTTGAGCCAGTAATGACAATATCGCAATCACAACTCACCCTAATAGCGTTCACGATTTGTTGCCATTCCGTAACCATTTGAATTTCATCTAACATCACGTATTGATGGACGCCCTTTTTTAATTTACTCAATAGTAAATCTCTCAACTGGTCTGCATCCCTAACGTTGATAACTTCTAAACTTTCAAAATGATAATAGGTCTGTAATTCCATGGGCTAACAAATAATCACGATACAACATTAGTAATACTGACTTGCCGGACCTTCTGACATCAGTGATCACTTTTATCATATCGTTATCCTTCAATTTGATTAATTGTTCCAAGTACGCCGGTCGTTCAATCATGGCATCACCTAAATATGAAGTATGGTTCATATTTTGCGGAAATAGTTCAAAATATGAGCCATACTTCATGTTGGAGATACGAAATCCTTAAAAAACAGAAATTAATCGCCCATTTTTGAAAACAACAAATAATATCTCCTGGATAGCAGTCTAAAACCCCACAAATTTTTTGTCGCAATAGGTTAAGCTATCTGAGCTGACCTTTGTCACCACCCTGCTTTTATGTTTAAATTAAACTAAACGGCAGAATTTTGATGAATAAAGGATGTTTAGGGGTATTTACTGGCACGGTGGCTATGTATTCAGCTTTCATTTGCATTACTGACGATTGGTGTGATTAGCACAATGCTTGCAATTGATTTGCTACGGGTTGCTCCTACACCACCTAGTTAACAAATTTACATTCTTCGGAGGCTAACATGACACAAACCATTTTTCTAGTTGAAGACGAGCCCACCATTGCCCACACTATCGCACAATATTTGGAACAATGGGGCTACACAGTCACCACCGTTGGCAATTTTGCACACGTTGATGCTGAAATTGCTGATAGTGTGCCTAACCTGGTACTGATGGATATCCGGCTACCTTACTTCAATGGGTTTCACTGGCTAGAGTTGATACGGCAAAAATCGAAAGTACCGGTGATCTTTTTAACGAGTGTGAGTGATGACATGAACCTAGTAATGGCGATGAACATGGGTGCGGATGATTTTCTGACCAAACCCATTGAACTACCGGTTCTTTTAGCAAAGATCCAGGGTTTGCTTCGCCGGACTTATGAATACCAGCAGACTGATGGTATATATCATGCTGGGTCGTTTGAACTGGCTGCCTTAGATAATCGGGTAACTCGGGTGAAGCAAGACGCCACCCCTGCTCAGAGCATTGACTTAACGCCAACCGAAACACGGATTGTGCGGATGCTCTTTAAAACACCAGGGGCAGTCGTTAAACGCGAAGATATTATCCGTAAACTTTGGGAAAATGATGCTTTTATCGATCAGAATACTTTGGCGGTCACCATGACCAGGCTCCGGCAAAAAGTTGCGCCAATTGGGCTTGATATCGCTATTCAAACGGTTCGTGGCACCGGTTATCGATTGGCGGTGACGCCTGATGCATGATTTTGTTGCTTATTTGAAAGCACGGACACTAGTCTGGATAATCCTATTTCTAGTTCTGCTCATCAGTGCCGGAATCATCTTTCTCGAGGATCTCCCTTTTGTTGCATTATTAGATGGCTTGGTGATTGGGGCTGCTTTTCTCTTACCGGTACTCGCTTTTGATGCTTATCGGTGGTTGACCCACTACCGCCAGTTAGTGATGACACCTGAGGAGGATCCGCTCTCACACATGCCAGCACCGCTGAATGTCATGGACGAACGCTATCAGGCAATTATAAGCACTCAAAATCAGCTACGGCTTTCCACCCAAGTTTCAGTTCAAAAACAAGCACAGGCGCTTAGCGATAATTTCGCTCTATGGAGCCACCAAATGAAGACACCGTTATCTGCATTAGACCTTCTGCTCCAGGTACCGCCCGTTGATATCAAGGAAGCAAGGACTGAAGTTAAACGGATTGACCGGTACGTCCAGATGATGCTGACCTACATTAAGATGAATGACGTGAATCGTGACCTTGTATTGTCACCAGTACCACTTACACCGCTGGTCAAAAGCGTTGTCCGTGATTTAGCCGATCTCTTTATTGGTAAAAATTTGGCAGTGCAAGTGGACGCGCTACCCACGGTGGTCACTGACACGCAATGGATTAGTTTTATTTTTGAACAGATTCTCACTAACGCCGCCAAATATACCGAAACTGGCGGTGTGCACGTCTACGTCAAGGGAGATGCGATTGTGATCGCTGATACGGGTATTGGCATTACTGCCACCGATCTGCCTCGCTTGTTTGAACCGGGTTTCTCAGGCTACAATGGTCGGATGAATCAAAAAGCCAGTGGCCTTGGCTTAGCTATGAGTCAAACGATTGCGGAAAAACTCGGCCTCAAGCTCAGCGTAGACTCTCAAGTTGGGGTTGGTACACAAGTTTTCTTGCACCTGGCGCAGCAAACCTGGAAGATTGAATAGATGATACAAATAAGCACGACTAGCAATGATATCAACTAGTGGTGCTTTTTAGCTTACAACAATGTAAGGTTGGGTGCTACATCGTAAGTATCAACTTTCCTATCAGGGAGATATGATAGACATATATGAAATCAAGAGCGAGATGATAACTCATCGTGTCACTCATTTAGGAGGAAAAACATGCCAATTCTAGAACTTAAGAACGTCGCCAAAACCTATCACACTCGCTTCAATGCTAACGCAGTCAAAGCATTGACTGATATTTCATTATCCGTTGAGACCGGTGAATACGTGGCCATCATGGGGGAATCCGGCTCTGGGAAAAGTACGCTGCTTAACCTCATTGCCGCGCTGGATAAACCTACAGCGGGCAGTATCAATTTAAATGGTACTGAACTCAGCACCATACCCGAAAATCAATCAGCTAAATTCCGTCGGGAGCACTTGGGTTTCGTTTTCCAAGACTTTAACTTACTAGATACTTTTAATGTTAAGGATAATATCTTGTTGCCACTAGTTTTGAATAAAACAGCTGTCCCTGAAATGGAGAAACGGGTGAAAACACTGGCACCACAGCTGGGACTAGCTGATAAGTTGGAGAAGTTCCCCTATGAACTATCTGGCGGGCAGCAACAGCGGGTGGCAGCAGCTCGCGCCCTGATTACCGATCCCGAGCTGCTATTAGCGGATGAACCCACTGGAGCCTTAGATTCGCATACGGCTGATGAACTGCTCAAACTCTTTGCTGAATTAAATGCCGAAGGGCAAACGATTGTGATGGTCACTCACTCGGCTGTGGCTGCCAGTCATGCTCAGCGAGTTTTGTTCATCCGTGACGGCCGTCTGTTCCATCAGCTGTACCGTGGCGATCTGACTCAAGATGAAATGCTTGTGAAAATAAGCGACACGATGACGGCGATGCTGGCTAAACAGGATGAAAGTAACCAGTCTAATGGCTCTTCAGCAGCCACTGTAACTAAAAAGGAGGCAGACTAATGTTTTACTTCCGTTTAGCTGCCACCAATATTCGGGCGCATAAACGTATTTTTGTCCCCTTTATCCTGGCGATGACTTTACTCACAATCATGAACCTCGTCATCCTTTCGGCCCATAGTAATGTCAAAACCATTTTTGCAAATACCACTGTGGGTATTCAAGCAGGAGTCGGTGAGATGTTCAAGTACGGCGCTTACGTCATGATTGTTCTCGCGGTTATTCTAGCTTGGTATGCCAATGGCTTTTTGTTAAAGCAGCGAACTAAGCAGCTTGCGCTTTACAGCGTGATTGGCTTTGGTAAGCGGGAGCTACGGCGGATGGTAGCTGCTGAATTAGCTATTTGTGCACTGATCAGCATCGTGGGTGGTGTTGTCTTTGGTACAGCCTTCTCTCGCTTGAGTTATTTGATTTTAGGGAAAATGATTGGCGTACCCGGTAAGACTGCCTTTGGTATAAATCCCCAGCCAATTGTACAGACCGCTACAGTGATCGCCCTCATTTTCATATTGCTGGTACTGTTAGATGCTAACTGGCTCCGTACTCATCAGCCACTGGCGATGCTGCAGGCTGTCAGTGCTGGTGAACGCGAGCCCAAAACGCGCTGGTTACTGCTGATCGTCGGTATCATCACGACCATTATCGGGTATGCCGCTTCAATTGGGATTACCGACGCGCTTGGCGCCTTACAGTGGTTCTTCATTGCGGTGGTTTTGGTGATTATCGGTACGTACGCCTTATTCATTGCCGGATCTGTTTTTATTTACAAACGACTGCGCTTGAACAAAAAATATTATTACCAACCAGCCCATTTTATTAACGTTGCTAATATGATTCATCGGATGCGCCAAAATGGTGCCGGGCTCGCTTCGATTGCCATTTTAGCTACCATGACGTTGGTTACCATTGCTACCACGATCACCCTTTATCTCGGTGTTCCTCAAATCGTCAGTATGAATAACCCTACCGATTTTCAATATATTCGTCTGACGACGGCTGAAAAACGTTCAAAAAATGGTGTCACACCAGCGCAAAATCAGGAAGGCGTGGCAGCGATTGCCAAAAAGCACCATGTGACGATCACTAAGCGCAGCGTTGCGACAATCAGCGCTGCCTTGCCAGTTAAGCTTGGGACTGAGCGGGTCAGTTTAGCCAGTGATAAAGATTATAACGGCACGTTTGGGCCTAACAAAAGCCTTGTAAATGTCAGTATCATGACCTTGGCAAGCTACAATCAAATGACTGGTAAGCATGTTAAGCTTGCTGGAGATAGTATCCTCTTAGGTACTACCAATAAAGCGAAACGCACACAGCTGTACTTTGGTTCGCGGAGAATGCAAGTTCAGGGGACTGCGGCAATGCCCTATACGGTTAAAAGTGTCGCGGTCAATAACGGCCTGCTAGTTTTCAAGGATAATAATGCAATTTTACAAGCGGCCCGTTCGTTGAGTCCCAAGGCTGAAAAAGGCATCATGACAGCTCTGGGGAGCATGCAGACAACGGTCTATTTAAATCTAAAAGGATCAGATTCTAATCAAATTGCGATGACTAATGCAGTTAAACACGCTAATCTTGGTACGGTTAATGCGACCAGCGCTGCCCAAAACCGTAAAGATATTCTCAACTGGATGAGCGCTTTTCTCTTCATGGGGATTCTCATTGGGATCATCTTCGTCTTGGCAACAGCACTAATTTTGTACTATAAACAGGTGGCAGAAGGCCTTGCAGATGCTAAACGATATCAAATTCTTCAACAAGTTGGTTTAACCGAACGTGAAGTTCGCGCTACGATTAATTCTCAACTGCTGACCCTATTCTATATTCCACTGCTGGTAGCCGCCGTCCATACTGCCGTGGTCACACCGTTTATCCAACGGCTCCTCACCCTTTTTGGTATCTACAACTGGGGACAATTTGTTGGCATCGTTGCAGCAACGCTTGCAGTCTTTGCTGTTGTATATGTCATTATGTATAAGGCAACTGCACAAGTTTACTACAGGATAGTGAAGTAGCAACACAACTATTGATAGTTACGTAATAAGTTTTGAGTGTCGATGATTAATTGTCGGCACTTTTTTTGTAGCAATTGCGATCAGTTAGTGTCAAAATATATTTAAAATAGTCGGTAAACGCTAACAAGTTGTCTTTGAGTAATACAAGTCGTGTTAACGATGGAAGAAGGTCAATGGCAATGAAACACTTTCGCTTCTTAGTTTGGGGAATGGTACTGATTTCTTTGGTCTTTACTTTGATATTATTTTTTGCTGCGCCCCATCACGTCGTCATGCATTTTAATGATACTGGTATGGCTGATAGCTGGGGCAATCGAGCAGGCTTGTTTTTACAACCAATACTGTTGGTGGTCATTACTTTCATCTGTGATCGACTTGCTTATTCCAGGCGAAAGCGAGACGGTTTGGAGACCATGACGATCATCACTTATCGAGAATGGCGCTTTATAAGCTTCATCTTCGTTGTTTTGTTGATATTTGGTGGACTACAGCTTTATCAATTGGGTTGGTTGCACTGATGGATTGTTTCAATTGGTTACCTTTGTTTATCACTTTGTTTTATATTTCCCCTTAAATGTTCTAAATCCAATATAAAAACCAGATTTTCTCGATGACGGAAAATCTGGTTTTTATATTGGATATTTGGATTTAGTAAACAGACGACTCTTCAATTTCTGTTGGAGAAAAATCGAAAACATTAACTATTCAGACTCAATTCACGACATATAGAAGAACATGAATCAGTTTAAATGCCGTTTTCTTCGACTCTTACCCATGATTAGTAAGCCAATTTCAGACAATAATGCACTTAAGCCCAATAAAGTAGCTCCCTTAGAAGAAGTTGTTTCGCTTGTCTGCGGTAATTGCTGAGAACCTTGTTGATCTATTATCTGAGTATTGTTGGATTGGTTACTAGTAGTTTGGACACTATTTTGATCGTTAAGATGTTCTACTGACATATGCTCAACTTTAGTCGCAGTGTTGTCGCCAACGGTTCCTGTTCCCTTTTCGGCGGGTCCTTCAGTTAGCGGCTGTGTTTCGGGAGTCTCAGGTTCGTTAGTTACTGGTGGTGTTGGGATAGTATCATTATCCTGTTCCGGTGTTACGGATGGTCCCTCTGGTACCAAGTGATTGTAATAATGATCAGGCGTTACCGAAACACCATCAGGGATTTCCGTCTTGACCTGGATGCCATCACCGGGTGTTCCTGGTGCTGTGTAATCGTAGTAATCATCATGTGTAACCGAAAGGCCTTCGGGAATCTCCGTCTTGACCTGGATGCCATCACCAGGTGTTCCTGGTGCCGTGTAATCGTAGTAATCATCATGTGTAACCGAGAGGCCTTCGGGAATCTCAGTCTTGACTTGGATGCCATCACCGGGTGTTCCTGATGCCGTGTAATCGTAGTAATCATCATGTGTAACCGAAAGGCCTTCGGAAATCTCAGTTCTAATCTGTGGTGAATCGGAACTTAAAGCGGCCTGAACGAAATGGACTTCAAAATTGGTGTCAGCGGGGACCCCGCCAGTCTTTACACCTGACCCCATAAAGAGTACTTTAAGCGAATCATTCGTAAGTCCCTTAATGGTCACCGTTCGTTGTACCGGATTATTCAGTTTGTTAGACTGCGTTTCAGGATCCCATTCTAGGTCTCCAGCAGTATACGTCAGTGTTGTATCAACATACGTTGGTGCAGCACTGACAGAAACAGACTGATTATTAGCCCGTAATACTTCAAAAGCGGCACTCAGAGAGCTATCGTTGCTGAGCATGTTAGAAAGCGCTATAGTGTCGTCATGAATTTGATGGTAAATTGCTTCTTCTTTAAGTCGATCAAATCGCTCATGAAATACCTCATTTCCATCGCTAGAAGAACCTTCGCTAAATACGAATCTAACTTCGTCACCATCTGAAGTTAAACCGTCAATTGTATCATTCATATCAATTGAGGCATCCTCAAGGTCAGGGTTATAACCAAATGTTTGGTTGACATAATTGCTGACGTCCTCGTCCCATGCGTCATGGCCTAACTTTTCAGAAGATAACATTAGCCGATGCTCGACTCCAGGGGTATTGCCTGATTCATAGGCACCAACATAATCAAATGCAAATTGATAATCCGTCCCGTTTGCGTCATTATATTGGTCAATGTCCGTTTTCAACTTTTCTTCAATGATACTTAAAGCCTGCTCACTGGTCATGGTGGTGTCCGGTTCTTGATAGTTATTCGAGACTAAAATGTACCCTTGAGCTTCCAGACTCGCAATTTCATCATTGACCATCTGGGTAGCGTCTTTCAATTCTGAGGTAACTCGAATATTAAGCACATCGCCACCTGCAGAATCATTTTTGAACGTGATAGTTTGAGTAGCTCTATCAGCCATTGCGTATGGGCGACTTGTAATAACCTGTCCGGAATAGCCATCTCCGTTGTTGATTAATGTTGTTTTGTAATCATAATCTGTGTTAAATAGTTGTTCAGAGGTAAATTTGGTTTGAATTAAGACGCTCACATGAATGCCGGCATCAGACAGTTTCTGGAGGGCTTGTGTAGGATCAGTGAGAACCTGGGTTTCAGCAACAATACTACCCACTTTGCGATCTTCAAAGCTCTGAACTCGGTTTGCTAGATCGGTGTAACGAACGTTTTCAACCCAAGGTGTACTACCAAAGTAAGTGTAATAGTTACCTGAATGCGTCACCTTATCGAGAGTAATGTCATTATCCGCCATCGCTTGTTTAATTGATTCGTCAACCTTTTGTAATGCAACATCAGCTTGTTGTTGAATTACCTCGGAAGCAGGTGCTTGTTCATCTGAGACAGCGGTGATGACCTGAGCCTGTCCAGTTTGTTTGTAAGCAGCTGTTGCTTGTTTTTTAGCTACTTCAATATCAGCAGCTGTCGCATCACCTAAAGCGGTTACCTTAGCCGATTGATCATTTTCATCAGTTACTGATGGCGTTTTTGTTGGTTCATTTAAGCTATCGCCACCGGTAGTACCACTTGGTGCATTTTTTTGCTCAGCAGCAACTTGCGCTGGTTGGTTATCGTCTCCGGAAGGTTCCTCGCCTTGATTTGCTGGTTGTGCAGGTTTAGTGGTTGCAGTTAAATTCACCGCTTTACTTTGAAGCGGATTCTGGCTGTCATTTTGATTGGCCGTGTTAATTTCATTTGCTGATGCTTCTGTTGCAGCAGAAGCGGTGGTTGAAACACCAACGATGCCAAAGGCGGCTACTATAATCCCCATTGCTACCCATTTCTTACCAACTTTATATAATTTGACGTGTCGTTTTCTAATGCTTGTGTCAGTCAGCAACTTCTGATACTTCGATTCTCTATTCATGATGTTTCCCCCTTCTGAAGAAAAACGTTAGCTACTAATTCTCCCCAAACAAACTAGCATCAAGTTCTCATGTTTGATGACTAGCTTTCTGATATTCGCAAATATAAATTATATAAAGGTAATCGTCAGCATATAATTTATAGCGTATACCATTGTTTTTTTTGTAGAAGCATAAACGCTATCTTTACCGGTATAATACTCTAAAAATTTGGAGGAGGTCAACCACTTTTACTGCTAATTTTTAAATTAATTTACAGTTATGGAAAACGATTCCAATTTTGGAAAGCTGCTGTTGGGTAATTATCGGCACAGTTAAAAAGAAGCTATGATTTTGAGGTGAGTTAAAATCATAACTTCTTTAATTTTCAACCCAATATTTACTTAACTAACCAAAATCCAAGCAGAGCCAACCCGCCAGCTCCTATAATAAACAGCAGCATGGTGACAACGAAAACAACTTGATCTTTTATTGCGTTGCGCTGACGTTCATTTTCATCGATGACTTTATTCTTTTCGAAGGCAATGATCTCACTATAAGTTTTCAGTTGATGTTGTCCTTTCCAACGTTCTATCTTCATGCCAGCATACAGCGAAATATTTACTAATAAAACAGGTAACACCAAGCCCCACCAGCCCCAAAACTTGATTGATGGTCCAATTGATAGTGCACTTATTCCCAGCATGACAGTCATTAGCCAGGCCCATTTGCTGGTGCGTGCGTAGCTTAATTCATGTTTCATCACCGTCACGTCTCCTTTCAGTAAATCATCCAGAGAAACATCAAACAGAACACTTAACCGCAGCAGATTCTCTAAATCAGGATAACTGTGCGCCGTTTCCCAGTTGGAAATCGTTTGCCGCGACACGTACAGCTTTGAAGCAAGTTCATCCTGTGTTAGTCCTAATCGTTCTCGGTTAAGTTTGATTTGATTATGAATATCCGTCGTTACCACCTCCCGTTCAATATTAATGTAGCGCATAACCGATATTATTTCAGCCAAATTTGGCTGTCATTGGTCATTTAATGGTGTCAAAATGAGTTGACATCGCTTTAAAGCCAAGTTTATTCAGAGATTGACTGACCTCGCATACAGCCAAAACGACTCAAGAAATTTTGAGAAGTTTTGGCTGTTTTTTTATCAATTATAAATTTTCTTCAGAAAACAAGCCTAATTTAGCAAGGTTTAATCAGCTAAACTAAAAAAAGCTCAGTTTTTGTTGAGTTTTTATTGGTAGTTGACCAAGCCGATATCATTTACGCTTAATTCATCATGAAGTCATGATATCACCCGGTTTTCGATGGCCCCGTATGCGAGTGATCAGTGGTGTACATAAAGATTAATATGGGAGGTAACACTCACCGGAAGCCACCAGCTCAAAACCGTAGAACAACGATAAATCGCTAACTTAGTTTGGCTTTATCCCAACACTATTTATGTAGGAGTTTCTGATGCAATTTAAAAGGATAAGTATGACATCAATTTTGGCTTTGATATTAGCTTTTGCAATGGTGATTGGCATTATTGCAAACCTGGTCAAACCCATGAGTTTAAAATCTGCTGCACTAGTCATTATTGGTTGTGCAATCATTTGGTATCTTAAGCCGCTTTTCTTAAAGTGGGCGAAAAGGCTTTCAGAAAAAAGTATGACCCGACTCATTTATCTGACGATGGTTATCATCGTGGTGATTCAGCTATTGGTCCTCCAGTTCTTACCCGTTTCGGTTTACCATGATCCCTTTCGAGTGCTTGTTCAAGCAGAGCAACTTGCCCATGGTAATCTAAGCTGGAATGGTTCGCTCTATTTTCTGCGCTTTCCTAATAACGTTTCGCTGACAGTTTTAATGGCCTTTTGGCTGAAGTTAACGAGTCTGGTTCACTTGAGTACCTATTGGGGTATTCATTTATTATCGATGATCTTGCTCGATGCCTTCATTTTCGCCATGCTGCGTTCGGTTCGCCGATTGAGCCATCAAAACGATGTGGTATTACTGGCCGCACTCTTCTTTTTGATCAGTCCGTTTGCCTATACCTATTATCTTCAGGTGTTCTACTCTGATCTGCCGTCAATGGTGAGTTTGGCCATTGTGTTCAACGTTTTAATTGGCTGGCAGTCATTTACACGGTCGAAGAAAATTTTAACCGGTATTGGTTTAGTCCTATCCGTGATCCTCGCTGAAGTGGTTAAGCCGAACCTGATTGTGTTGCTGGTAGCGGTATTGTTGGTGGCCATTTGGCTATTCTTTAAAGACCGCAAACAACTCAATGCGGTTAAAATGCCATTTATTTTAATCATTTTAGGCTTTCTTTTAGCAGTACCAACCGCTGCAGGTCTAAAAACGGTCAGCCACTACAAGGTGAATAATGATTATGCCTTTCCAGCTACTCACTGGATTTGGATGAGTTACAATCCTCACGGCAACGGTGAGTACAAGTTTCGTGATGTGAAAAAGTTGAGTGCAATTCCAGGGAAACAAGCCAAACAAAAGTATCTCAACAAAGCACTGCCTAAACGTTTAAGTAAGTTAGGTCCGGTTCGTATCGGGGAACGCTGGATCGAAAAAGCAGGTATTCTGTTAGATGTTTCCACCATTCAAAAAGCTTATACGGGTGGTTTTATCGCCCCACCAAAAGCCTATCAAAAGGTTGAAATCCCGGTAGCCGCTTTGGGGATGGTCGTCATGCGAGTTGGGTTTATTCTGCTTTATAGTGAAACCCTCTTACGTTGTGGTCGTCTGTGGCGGAAACGTCACGCCGTTAGAAACGATGACCCGCAGCTAATGCTGACCATCTTGACAGCACTGGGTTACATTGCGTTTCATACCCTGCTGTGGGAAACTGAAAGCCGCTATGGACAAGTGATGATTCCATTACTGGGGATTCTTTGTTCAATTCCCAGTTTAGCCTTGCCGGATGAACGACGGATCACCCGCCGAACCAAAACTGAGGGGGTGGCAACCGCTACTATCTTGGTTTTAGCATTAGCGGTCTTCGCAGTTGCCCCCCACGGCCATCTGGCGACTAAGGGCGATCATGTTGCCGGTCAAGAAAGTCAGTTGTCGCTCCAATTCGATGCCAAAGAAACCCGGATTCAGCCCGGCAGTACCTTGACTCAGCAGGTCAAATTGAATCATCCTGCACGTAAATTTAAGGTGTCGTTGGCTCCCGGTGTCAAATTCCGCGGTATTTTAGTTAATGAACAAACCCATCACCGGTATACGCTTGTGCGGACTAAAAAGGCGTTCAAGTTAAAACGGAAGTTACCCATGGGTAAATACCGAATCGAATTAGCCAATAATCAATCACGGACACAATCAATTCTGTTGACCAAGACGTTATCGTATCGGTTAGCGCCCTATCCGTTGGTTATTAATCAAAACCAACACCCTTACTGGTCATTTGTTTACACCTTTTCGCGGTAGTGTAGCTGTGAAACGAATCATAACGTTACGATGACCCATAAAAGAGGCTGCGATATCAATCGCAGCCTCTTTTTATGGATTAATTTGATTATAGCGAGCTTACACTGATTCACTATCATTACTTTCAGGCACATACCGGAGAATATTCCCGAGTGGGCAATCTAAGACCTGGCAAATCTTCTCTAACGTACTAAAGCGGATGGCCTTAGCCTTACTATTCCCGGTAATTAAAAATAAGCTTTAATAAATAATGTGATACCTAAGCCAAATGCGGCCAGTGCAATCAAGGCACGTAACAAGGTGATATTAATGTGGCGGACGATGATTGGCCCCACATAGCCGCCGATAAATAACCCGATACCCATTGGAATCACGAAATGCCAAGCAATGCGGGTGCGGAAAATAAAGACGATGGTAGCAATCAAATTGCTGGCAAAACCGATGACGTTCTTCATTGCGTTGACCACCAAAAAATCGTCGTCGGTGATGATCGATAGCAAAGACAGTATTAAGATACCTGCACCAGCACCAAAATAGCCCCCATAGGCGCCAACAAATAAAATACCGAAGTAACTGGCCACCTGAATAATGGCATGCTTTTTGGGGTGCAATTTAGCGGCTTTAATTCTTTCAGCGGTATCACCGGTTCGCCGGCCTGAAGAAATCAATAAAGCCCCTGCCAAAAAGATCAAAAACGGCACGATTTTTTCAAATGAAGATTCCGGTGCAAGAATTAAAGCGAGACTGCCAATAATCCCACCGACTAAAGCCAGTGAGACATATAACGTTAATTGACGCCAGTGTCCGCGTAGTTCTCTCAGGGAGGACACTGTGGAGCCAATGCCGGTAAAAATCAGTGAAGTGGTGTTGGTAACGTTAGCAATGACTGGCGGCAGTCCAACCGCCAACATTGCAGGATAGGACACCAACGAGGCTAATCCAGCGGTGGAAGCCAGTATCCCGGCGAGAAAACCAGCACCGATTAAAAAGAGAATTGTTAGAACCATATGTATGACCTTCTTAGTGGTAATTTTAGATAAGTGTAACAACTAATACTATCATAATTGGGCCGAATATGTTAATTGCTACCAATATTACATATTACCCAAGTCTACCAAGTTTGATTGATTAGTTGGAACGTTTGCGGTGTACGTGAACCTTACTTTTTCGAAAGTTAAATAGTTGTTTAAAAAAAAGCCATAGCAGTTGTAATCGCTGTGGCCTTAAGCCTTCAGGTACGCACTTTTTAACATAATATGTCCGGTGATCGTGACAAGTAGCTGAGCTTACTTTTATTCATCTACTCTCTGCTGGATTGTGTCAGATATATGGACTTGTGTCCTAAATTTTTCCAGATCATGGTTATTAGTTGTTGTATTATCCTTGTGATTTAACAATGAACGCAACGCCTTTAGATTACTGACATATACACGAGTAACATACGCACGAGGGACTATCCGTGCCTCTTTTACGTAGCTCCCTTTATGATAAGCCATTACATAAGGGTCCTTGAGGCCAGGATTAAAGCCGGTAGTTAAGGTTAATTTCGTCCACTCATTTCCCATAGTGCTGTCAGTAAACCATGACGTCCAATAACCTGCAATTCTTTTATTGTCAGGTAATTTTGTATAGCCAACTTTATATGACAAAAAGGGATTAACACGATCAATATTGGCAACCCCTTTATAATAGCCGAATGTTAAAATTCCGATACTAACAATGATGATTAATATTAACCCACTTAAGGTGTAAGTCCAATTCCGATAACGTTTCTTTAATTTCACATCATGGTCAATCTGGCTTGCCAAAGGCTGGTTCTTAACTTTATCCATAGTAATCTCCTCGTTAAACAGTAGTTTTTCAAGCGAGATATCAAACAGCTGACTTAACGTATGTAAGGTTTCCAAACTGGGCATATTTTTCCCAGTTTCCCAAGTTGAGACTGTTTGCCGCGTCACGTGTAGGCGGTTAGCTAATTCTTCTTGAGTCAGATTGGCTTGCATCCGTAATCGCTTCACATCATCTTTAAAGCTCAAAATCTCACTCCTTCTAAATCATAGTCAAGGCTCTAAGTTAATACTAGCAAGAATGCCTTGCTGCCGTCACGCAAGTATTACTAGCAAAGGCGCAGCCACAAGGATAGACTACAGATTTGTACAATACAATCAGCGAAAATTAATCTATCAGTATTTCTGTGGTAATCTGAGTATAACGCTATTGTACATTCGAACGAAATTTCCATCGAGCAGTCCATTCCATACAGATGCCTCATTTACTAAACTTAACTAGTTAATAAACATTTAAGATTTCAATTAATAATCTATTAACATTAGACCATTACTCTAAAAGATGTCAGGAGATGATAACCATGGCAGCAATCTTACAGCTACAAAATATCACCAAAACCTTTGGTAAACAGCGTGCTCTAAATCACGTTAATTTAACCATTCAGCCGGGTGATATTTACGGTTTAATTGGCAGAAACGGCGCTGGAAAAACGACGATTTTAAAAACGATTGTCCAGTTGCTTTATCCAAATGAAGGTAACATTACACTGTTCGGTGCAACCTCCGGCAAAGATTACACCAAACAACTGAAACGAACGGGCAGTGTCATTGAGACACCCGTGGCTAACAATCAGTTGACGGCTCGTCAGAATCTCACATACTACTGCAAAATCAAAGGCATCGTCGATAAAGATGCTATCGATGATGCGCTAACGTTTGTGGAACTTACTGATACCGACAAAAAGAAGTTTAAGGATTTCTCGTTAGGTATGAAACAAAAGTTAGGTTTGGCGATCGCCCTACTCAATAAACCGGATTTTTTGATTCTGGATGAACCCATCAACGGTCTGGACCCCATTGCCATTGCTGATTTCCGTAATTTACTGGTGAAACTCAATCAGACTCAGGGCATGACGATTCTCATTTCCAGCCATATTCTGGAAGAACTCTATCAAATGGCGACCCGTTTTGGCATTATTGATCACGGAACGATGATTAAAGAACTCACTAAAGACGAGTTCGACGCTAAAAGCCGCGAGTACATCAAGTTGCAAGTCGATCAACCTCAGCTGGCCGCTACAGTGCTTAATAAAATGGGTGTTGAAGATTTCAAAGTCATTGATCAGCATACGCTGAATATCTATGATCTGTCGCTGGATAACGCGGCATTGGTAGAAATGCTCGTGGCCGCTTCCGTCAGTGTGACAACTATCGTCCGTGAGCACATTAACCTTGAAAACTACTTCAAATCAATTGTCTCGGAAAACGAGGTGACCCCAAATGCTTAATATGGCAAGGGCTGATATGTATCGTTTATTTCATTCTAAAGGTTTTTACATCACCCAAATCCTGATGATTATCGTTGCAACCATTAGCATCCTCACGTCAACTATTGGCATTGTCGGTGGTGGCTCTGATGCTCTTGCCAATTTTCAGGCAGCTAATCAAAAAGTTGTCTGGACAGGCGTCCAATGTGTTAAAGCGATGTCTAGTGAAACGAGCGCGCTGATTTACTTTATTCTACCGTTATTTATCATGACCATTGGTTTTGAATTCTCGAGGCAGATTTATAAAAATCCGCTCAGTAGTGGCATGACGCGGCTTAACTACTTTATTTCCAAGTACGTTATCTTCCTGCTGATTTCGGCATGTCAGGTAATTTTTTACTACCTGTTCATCTTTTTAGCCGGCGGTTTTAAAAATGGGTTCGGCAAAATTACCGGTCATTTCTTAGTCAAATTACTTCAAACTTCAAGCATTCAATTATTAGAACTAAGCGCTATTTTCGCCATCTCGACGTTAGTCATGTACCTCTTCTTTTCAACGATTACAGCTGTAGTGACAACCATCATTCTCCCGTTGATCATTACAATTCTAGTGCAAATTTTTATCAAGCAGCATTGGTTAAAATATTTCAGTTTTCAAAATAACGTTGATTCTGCGTACTTTGACCATTACACATCTGGTCAAATGAATCAGTTGCTTTTGGCGGGATTCGGTACCATTATTGTTTGTTTAGTGTTAGCTTTCTTATCGTTTAGAAAGCGCGACTTGTAAATAACTAAAACGGATGAAGCCTTGTTTTAAGCGTCATCCGTTTTTTGTTGACTAGCCGTTTTGAATGTTACTTGGATCTGAAATTGCAGCCCCTTTGTATTTAGGTTGACTTTGCCACCCTGCATCCGCGATAGTTCCGCAATAATGTAAAGTCCCAACCCAGCGTTTTGTTCGCGATGAGATAGGTCTTCTGTGTAAAAACGCTCCAGTAACCGATCAAAGTTCTTGATGGGCGTCATTAACTGATTGGTTGCTGTCAGCTGAACGCCTTGATCGATGTGTTTGAGCTCAATGGTCGCTTTTTGATAGCCATGATCCAAAATATTACCTAAGATATTCTGTAAGACTCGGGTCGTTGCTTCTTCGTCCAGTTGCCACATGATGTTAGGCTCAATCTTTAAATCCGTTGTAATTTGCTTTTGTTGCAGCGCATCATAGTAGTTCAAACAGGTCTGAGTCAGTAATTTTGACAGGTTTAACGTTTTGGGGGTTATCGTGATGCGATTCTCTAAGAGCCGGTTATACAGGAGTAATAAATTAAGATGTTTTGACAACGTCTGCAGATTTTGGTTCAACTTGCCGACCTGCTGGTGCTCACTTTCAGGTAAACCTTCGTTCGTTAATAACAACTGCGAATACCCACTAGCAACCGTCAGTGGCGTCCTCAAGTCGTGTGAAATGTTATGAATCGCCAGGTCTAACTGTTGTTGGGTTTGAACTGATTGCTGATGAGTGGCTTGCTGCTTGGCAATCATCTGATTGATTTGCCGGGTTAAAGCCACAACTACTGGATTGCGAGTCTTGACCTTCAACTGTTGATTAGTGGTGTGCTGGTTAATGAATTTTAACTGAGTGATTAAAGTTCGAATATCCATCATTATCAGCAAGAAGTAGGTTAAAACGGCCAATAGAATAACAAGTATAATTGCTAATGGTATCATGCTAACCGCACCCCGATTCCCCAGATGGTTTTGATATAAGCACGGTCCGAATCTAGTTTGGCTAACTTATTTCGCAAATTACTGAGATGAACGTTGATCGTATTCTCATCACCCAAATAAGGTGTTTGCCAAACTTGTTCATAAAGCTGTTCTCGGGTAAAGATTTGTTGCGGATTCTTGAATAGTAATTTTAAAATTTCACATTCTTTTTTCTTTAACGGACAGCTTGCAGTCCCTTTCTTAACCACGAATTCCTGTGGGTACAGTGTTAGCTGCTGATAAACGATTGGCCGTTCATCGTTTATGTCAACCCCCGTTTGTCGCATCTGTACCATTATCCGCGCTTTTAATACATTAATATCAAAGGGCTTCGTCACGTAATCATTAGCCCCTGCCACCAGTAAATCAGCAATGTCGGTGGCATCATCTAATGCCGTTAGCATGATGATTGGCACTTGTGACGTCTGTCGAATAATTTGCAGCACCTCATCCCCGCTTTTGCCAGGTAACAAGCGGTCTAACAAAATTAACGAGACGGGAAATTTCTTAAAGAGCAATAAGCCCTCAGTGCCTGAATACGCGCTAATAACTTGGTATTCTGATGACAGCATACTAGTTAGCAACCCTTGCATGTCGTCACTATCTTCGACGATCAGAATAGTTTTCATGATGCTCACCTCCACTTCTTGACTTAAGCTTATGGCTTGAGGGTTACGGAAACAAGGCTTAACTGTTAAAATCCATCATAAAGTCTTGTTAATTATAACGTAAATACCGCTATATCGCGGATGCAAGAAACGCTGTCGTGCTGCAACGACCGCTTGCTAGTATAATAGCATTAAAGAATTAATAATGGAGACGAGGATGAGTATGTTAAAAGATAAGCTAAAGGCACAACGTCAATTATTAGGGTTAACTCAGCAGCAAGCGGCTGAGTTATTGAACGTCACCCGGCAAGCCATTTCCAACTGGGAAAACGGCAATAATTATCCAGACATACCAACCCTCATTAAAATCAGTGAGTTGTACAAAATATCACTGGATACTCTACTAAAGGGGGATCAAGATCTGATGACAAAATTTCAGGCTGATTCGCAGGATTTACACTATTTAAGAAGAGTTCGATATCGGTTTGGGATTATAGGTTCATATCTATTTGTTCATTTTGGTCATCACCCAAAATGGGGCAAAGGTAATTTTATCTTTTGGCTGTTTACACTGACGTTTGCAGTATACATGAATCTCATGTTGTTTGTTTTGCAACTTGCAATTAGCTATATTTTTGACCATAATCTGTCCGTTAATACTCTCTCTGAACTGTTTATCGCTATTTTTACTTTGGGGTTAAGCCCCATCTATGGTTGGTGGGCACAGGACTTTTTAAAGAAGTAAATCCATTTGTGGTTTCGATTATGTTGAAAGAGCCATAGCAGACGTAACTGCTATGGCTATTGTATATCTAGCACAACTTTCTGATCTGGCAAACACTTAAAAATTGCCATTCGGCGTCTAGCTACCGGCTTTTGAATCATGTTCTTTCTCAATCTGACGCAACTCTTCTTCCGTAGTCGCCATGTGATCATCATAGTGATCCAACTTGTAATGTAAATGGTCAATTGCGGCTTGAATATCGTCCCGCCTTTCCTCCATTTCGACTAATTGTTCTTGCAGCAAATCAATTTGTTCTTTGGCGTTGTCTTCTTGGGCGTCGAATAACTGGACATAATGTCGAAGATTTTCAATCGACATCCCTGCTGATCGCATTTGTCGAGCAAACGTAATTCGTCTGAGAATCCGCGCATCAATGTCACGGTTACCGGCATCCGTTCGGTCTATTGGCGGGATCAGGCCCTCTTTTTCGTAGTACCGAATTGCTGCGGATGAGACGCCAGTTTTTTCACTTGCTTCTTTAATGTTCAATTTTGATTTCTCCTATTTCTTGGTAAAGGCAATATTGATCGTTGAGAGCAACGCAACCACCATGAAGGCAAACATAATCATCAGTGAATGGTTATAAGAGATAACGGGATTACTGAAACTTGCAGTCATCATAGTAATAACCGATAATCCCGCGGAACTGCCGACCTGGTGGACGGTATTGACGACCCCAGAGGCCGACCCAGCAATTTCTGGATCCGTATTTGCCACCCCAGAAACGGTCAGGGTGCTTAATGCGAACCCTTGGCCGATACCAATGATGACCATGGGAATGGCGATTGCCAGCAAGTATCCACTTTGAACTCGCACAATGGCGGC
Source organism: Secundilactobacillus sp. MJ173 (assembly GCF_059704265.1). Classification (NCBI taxonomy): domain Bacteria; kingdom Bacillati; phylum Bacillota; class Bacilli; order Lactobacillales; family Lactobacillaceae; genus Secundilactobacillus; species Secundilactobacillus sp. MJ173. The sequence goes on along the minus strand of NZ_BAAKGN010000075.1, from coordinate 53,524 downwards.
TATTAATAAACCAACGGTCGTGATCAATGTCCCGGCAATCATGATTTGTGTATTTGAGAAACGTGCATTTAATCGTGAGACCAACGTAGCAAAAATAAATTGAGGCACCGTTTCTGGTAAAAATCCCAGAGCGGCCAACAGTGGTGTAAAGTGATAGACATTTTGCATGGCCTGCGGAGTTAGGAAGAAGTACGAAATCATGGCGCCGAGGAAGAAGAACCGCGCCAGATAGGCACTGCTGCGTTCACGATCCTTAAAGAGCTTGAGTGGCATTAACGGTTCGACAGCTCGTTGTTCCTGCCAAATGAAGCCCAGCATCAGAATAACGCCAATCACTAAGGTTGGCACTGGATAAGTGGCACCGTTAATACTGTAAATAATAGTCACAATTCCGAGAACTGACAAGATGGCACCCAGCCAATCAATTTTTCCATCGGCTGGTTTGCTTTTTGGAATGAACTTAATGGTTAAAATCGCCATTAAAATACCAATGGGCACGTTCAGTAGGAACCCAATTCGCCAGGAAAGATAGCTGGCAATCAAACCACCAATGACCAGACCAAAACTAGCGCCCAGACCACCGGTTGCACCGTAATACACAATGGCGCGAGTTCGCATCACGCCTTTATAGCTGTCCATTAGTAGTGCTAATGTTGTTGGTGCTAAAATTGCGGAACCCGCACCTTGCAAAGCACGCATTGCAATCAGCATAGCACCGTTGACTGACAGACCAACCAGTAGTGAACCGATACTAAAAATTACGAGGCCAACTAAGAAAACCTTCCGACGACCAAAAACATCACCGGCACGTCCGCCAAGCAGTAGTAAACCGCCAAAAGTTAACGCATACGCGTTGGTGACCCAAGAGAGCGTTTGGGCATCCAAAGATAAATCAGCGGCCATTTTGACTGTGCTGGTAAAAACGATTGAGTTATCCAAAAGAATCATAAAATAACTGATTAAAATAATTGGCAATACAATGCCAAACTTTGCTTGTTTCATGTGTTAAACCTGTGCTTTCATCATTTATTTGTTTAGTACAAAAAATGATGTTAGACCCTTGAAGTAACTTCAAGGCAAGCACAATTTGCAAAAAACATTAAGTAAATTGAATCATTACAACTTCCAATTCAACGTTTAGCAAAAGACCGGCAGATAGTAAATTTGTCGGCCTTTCACTGCAACTATTTAAAATTTACTCGCTCACGATAATCAGTGATTTAATCGCTTCACGGTGATCCATGGCTTCATACGCTGATTGAATGTCATCGAGTGTGAAGCGCTTTGTGAAGACTTTTCCGGGGTGGATCTCTCCCTTCAAGACAGCATCCAACAACACTTTCCGGTCGTAAGTCGTGACAGCAGCGATGCCACCACGTAAACCGATGTTGTGCCAGAACAGTTGGTTAGTATCCATGTCTGATTTTTGTGGCACCCCAACACGACCCACAACTGTCCCTGGACGGCCAACTTTTACTGCGGTCTCAACGGATTGTTCGGTACCCACACATTCAAGGACGGCATCCGCCCCTGCACCATCCGTCAGTGCCATGACTTTAGTCACGGCTTCATCACCACGCTCCGCAACAATATCAGTAGCACCGAATTCACGGGCCAGCTCTTGCCGGTCTTCATGGCGGCTCATGGCAATGATGCGGGTTGCCCCGTGTAATTTAGCCGCAATTACACCACACAAACCAACAGCACCGTCGCCCATGACCACTACCGTGTCGTTAGTTTTAACTTCAGCCATGTGTGCAGCATGATAGCCAGTTGCCATGACGTCGGCTAACGCCAATAAATCATTCAGTTGGTCATCCGTATAGTCTGAGGGTTGACCGGGAATTTTTACTAAGGCCCATTGCGCGTTCTTAAACCTTAAATATTCACCCTGATAACCCACCACTTCTGAATCGGTGCGATTGAGACAATCCCCGTCAAAGCCTGCTAAGCAAGCAGCACAATGACCACAACCATGGGTAAATGGCGCAATTACAAAATCCCCAGGTTTCACACTGGTGACTTCTGATCCCACTGATTCCACCACACCGATGGCTTCATGACCGACTGGGGTATTATGGTCTCGATTGGCAAGACCACGGTACCACCAAAGATCCGAACCGCATACACAGGCGCGAACAATTTTCAGGACCGCGTCCGTTTCATTCTTAACAACTGGTTTATCTAGTTCATGAACGCCGATTTTGCCAGGTTCTTCAAAGACTGCTGTTTTCATTTCACGTTCTCCTTTTTAGTAGACCGGTCGAGTTGATCCCTGAGTTTCGGGGTCCGCCAAACCTAAACTATCTTTGCTGCCATACGTTGGATCGGCAACTATTTTCAAAATCAGGTCAGCGACACTCTGACGCGACGCAGACACACCAACGTATGGTTGAGCCTTGTGAGTAACAGTATACTTGACCTCATCCCGGTCATTTAACCAAGGAATCCGGATGGTGGTGTAATCCAGACCGGAATCTGCCAACAATTGATCAGTTCTTTGAGTTCCCGCTAGACTGCTAGCCAATGATTGACGATTCCAGCGTCCAAATTCCCCTGGTACCTCGTTGTAGATTCCCAGAACGTTTGCGGAAATCACCCTGGAAACGCCGTTGTGCTTCATGGCTGTAATGATATTTTGCGTCCAAAGATTATGACTTGAGTGATCAACTACCGCCACAAACACCATGTCTTGACCAGCTACTGCGCGGTCAACCGCCTTGGCATCATCTAAACTGCCATCGATTAATGTAACGCGCGAATTGTCGGCCAAGTTGGTCAAGCGTTCGGGTTTTCTCAGAAATAAGGTTAATTGAACATCATCAAATTGATTCTCATTTAAAATCCGTTGCTCAACGAGCTTCGCAATTTGCCCGTTGGCTGCTAAAATTAATAATTTCATTTTTTTACATATCCTTTCACTAATAACCAGGATCTCATCTGTGTTGATTATGCCCGATTGATGCCTAAACTATCACGGGAATCGAGTGTAGCATCGTGGGTTAGTTTAACCACTAAATCCGCTATGGACTTACGGGAAACGTCGTAACCGCCAAACGGTTCGCCTTGTCTCGTGATTTGGTAATTCGTATCATCACCGTTGTCGAACCATCCAGGCCGAATGGTGGTGTAATTTAGTTCTGAAGCCGAAACGATGTCCGCTGCATGCCGGTAACCGGTCAATACGGGATTATTTTCCAAGTTGCCAGCCGCACCACCACTAGCCGAAATTTCGTTGTAAATTCCCATTGAGGTGATGAACAATAACCGAGAAACACCCATTTCACCCATTTGTGTCACTTAGGATTCCGCCATGGCTGGTAGGTTACCGCTTAACGCCGCAAACACAACATCTTGACCGGCCAGGGCTGCTTGCAACACTTGGTTGTCCGTCACACTGCCTTGAATTGCTGTCTCGCGGCTTGCGTCCAATGCACTAAACCGACTGATTTTTCTGGACATCAGTGTGAGTTTATCAGTTGTGTGATCAAGAAAGTACTGGCGTGTTACACGACCCACTGAGCCGGTGGCACCAATAATCAGCACGTTTACCATACTTATTTCCTCCATTCCGAAATCACTACGGTTAGTCTAATCTCTTAAAGCTACTTCAAGGCAAGCAAATATTGCCTTATTTTTGATAAATTCCTTCTTGAGCTGCTGTCAAGCTGGTACCAAAGATTTGCTCAATGGTGACTGGGTCGCGGTGATCGAAGAACTGACTTTCCTGTCTATCCAACTGATTGATTTGTGCCATCTCAGCGTCTGTCAAAGCAAAATCAAACACATCAGCATTTTCAATCATCCGTTCTTGGTGAACTGACTTTGGAATAACCGTGATATTCCGTTGTAGTAACCACCGTAAAATGACTTGGCCGGTCTTCTTACTATGTGAATCAGCAATTCCTTTAAGCGTCGGATTTGAAAAGATAGCATGTTTACCTTCCGCAAATGGCGCCCAGGCTTCAACTCGAACGTTTTCGCTTTGATTATAGGCGACTTCAGCCGGTTGTTGGTACCACGGGTTAACCTCAATTTGATTGATAACTGGCTTAACTTCGGTGGACAAAATCAGGTTTTTGAGTTGGTCGGCGTAAAAGTTAGAAACCCCAATCGCCCGAACTTTGCCAGCTTTGAGTGCTTCCTCCAAGGCACGCCAAGCACCAATGACATCTCCATAGGGCTGGTGCAACAAGTAAAGGTCAATATAGTCTAGTCCTAATTTATTGAGCGAACGATCAAGACCTTCCTTGGCGCCGTTATAACTGAAATCTGACACCCAAAGTTTGGAGGTCACAAAGAGGTCGGAGCGGTTAACGCCACTTTCTTTGATGGCAGCGCCAACTGCTGTTTCGTTCTGATACGCGGTTGCCGTATCAATTAAACGATAACCACTGGCGATGGCTTGGCTAACTGCTGTTTGAGCCGCAGCTAGATCAGCCACCTGAAATACACCGAAACCAAGTTGCGGCATTTCGACACCGTTAGATAAAGTTGTTGTAGGAATTGTAGTCATGGATAATAACCTCCTGAATTAATTTGTATGGTTATCTTAACCCACGTTTATAGAGTTGAAAATTACCAGATAGTCATGGTAGTATACGAGTAACGCATACTGGAGGGAGCAATCATGCTGGAAGTCTATTTACTGGAAGAACTGGTTATTTTTAATCAAGTTGGTACCCTTGCCGAAACCGCTAATCGGCTACATCTGACACAGCCAACTATTACTCGGGGCTTACAAAAACTCGAGACCGAATTTGGTGTTCAGTTATTCGACCGTCAGCCTAATCGATTGTCCTTAACGCCAACTGGTCAACTAGCTGCCGAGGAAGCCGCAAAGGTGTTAGCTGCTAATCAAGGTTTACTGGAAACAGTTCGCAATTTTGATCAAAATCAGCGCCAAATCCGCATTGGATCAACCGTTCCCGGACCCTTAATTTTATGCCAGAAACTTGACCTTAAAACGACCATCAAGGTAACAGTCAATCAAAATCTGATTGAGTTAAGTCACGTGGTGGACCAGTTGCACCAACGAAAACAGTCGCTGATATTTACCAATGAAGAGATCATGACAGAGAACATTGAATCTCGTTATATTGGAACTGAATCGTTGTTCGTCTATTTGAATCGGTTCATGTATGAAGCCAATCAACCAACAATTTCGTTTGCTGAATTGGCCGGTCAAAGTTTTATTGTTTTGCATGATATAGGGCCGTGGCGGACAATTATTCAACGTGAAATTCCCAATGCCCATTTTATGTATCAGGCAGAGAAAACCGCCATGCAAGAGTTGACTAAGTATGCCGATTTTCCAGCGTTTACCACCAATATTACCCGGGCTGACCCCGCAACAAATGACCAGGATAACCGAGTTGCCATCCCGATTCATGACGATAGTGCCAAAATGCCAATTTACGCGGCGTATCTAAAAGCTTCCAAGTCTCAAGTTGAACCGATTATTCAGCAGGTCATTCGTGAGTGGCCAAGTTGAGTAAGTGAAAAACGTTAAGGCGGGTTCAGTTAGCCTTAACGTTTTTAATTTCAGTAGATGATACTATTTTGCATTGTTAAGCCAGCCAATCCTTGATTTTGCCATCGTTAACTGAGTTAGTGCCAGCAATGAGACTTGGTTTAAGTTGACCACCCTGAACCGCTCTTTTAACGTCAGTTTCAAACCCACCCGTCTGACCGACTGAAGTACAAAAGACAGCCACTGTTTGATTTTCAATTGCCGCACTTTCAAAAAAAGCAGCAAGTGGTGTCGCCAAGCGACCGCTCCAAACCGGCGAACCAACTAGAATGCGGTCGTATGAACTAAGATTGGGCATCGTCTGCAAAACTGGCAACTGATGATGAGCATATTGATCTTTCGCCATATCAGCAGTAGCGAACATATCTGATGGGAATGTTTCAGTCGGAACTAATTTAAATAAGTCACCATCAACGACTCGGCTGATTTGTTGAGCCAGAACCTCAGTCCGGCCAGTCTGTGAATAATAAACAACTAGCGTTTTCAATGGAATTACCTTCTTCTTTTTAATTCATGCTACATACTAAACCTTGAAGTCGACTTTAAGGCAAGAATTAATTTGCAATAATTTAAAACGGTGTCACTTCTAACGTAATTGCCTTCATCTAACCTGCCAACGCTAATTTTGATGTTCAAAAAAGTTATTCACTATCTTCAGTACAGTACTAATAGGCACTATATGTTTGTCCTTGTCGCGATTGATAAAATGGTTTTAGTCACATTTAGAATCTTCAGTTTGATTGCAGTCTACAATTCAACTGATTTTCTGGGTCAAAAAAGCGTTTCAAGTTAGCCTTAATGACTCCTTGAAGCGTTGTTATAGAAGATATGACAACTATTGTTCAGTTGGATATATGTTCTTATGGTGGTTTTGTTTTTTGTTTGGTAAGTTAGTTAAAGTAACTTTTCACCAGGCAATCAAACAATCACTATTCACCCACCCAAAACAGATTAATGTCCCACGATGACCTTTTTAACTAATTTTAAGCCGCCAAAACGCGTCACTATTTTCCCTTGATGGTTATGATGATCCAAAATTAATTTGACTACCGAACCTGCCCCGTCTTCCACTGAGCGCATGAAACGGTTATCCATATGATGATTCAAATCAGTGGTAACTCCGCCTGGTACGGCACCAAAAATTTCCACTGGGATATGCTGGGTCTTAAAGCTGTCACCAAACATTTTAATCATTTGGTTGAGTGCTGACTTGCTGACACAGTAAGCAAACGGATGAAAGAACCGGTTGCCCGCTGCTGGAATAGTCATGTTAACGATTCGACCATGATTTTTCTGTAAAATCGGTGTAAATGACTTAATCAGTTCAAAGTTACTCGTCACATTCACATCTAAAGTTGCCTGTAAATCCGTTGTTTGAGTTGCCAGTGGTTCAGCATCCATGTCACCTGGAATACCCGCGTTATTGACTAATACTTTGAGCTCCGGATGAACGTTAGCAATCTTATCCGCCACGGCATGGATAGTTTCTAAATCGTTAAGGTCAATCATCACTAACTCCACCGTCACACCAATTGCCTGTAATTTATTAACGGCAGCTAATCCCCGCTCCTTATTCCGGGCACCTAATAGGATTGTCCAGCCCTTTTGTCCCAGCTGACGTGCAATTTCAAAACCGATACCCTTATTTGCGCCAGTAATCAATACTGTTTCTGACATCGTTAGTCCTTCTTCATGAAAAATAATAGTAACTATATTTTACCATGAATCGTTGAGAGATATAGACCAATAGACAAAAAAAGATCCATTCAAAGTGAATTGATCTTCATTTGGATAAACTAGTTTTCATAAACGCTGTTCTACTGGTATCTTTGCACCAAAAATTGATATAGTGGGTTGTTGAACGGCATATACTGAATAGCATCAGCAAAATTACCAGTAACCATATCTGCATCCTGCCCGGCTTCTAATTTTTGGACCCACGTTGGATCAATCAACAACTGCTGACCAACTGCTGCAAACTCAGCATTTTCCAACAATGTCTCAACGTCATGACGAGTTCGAACACCACCAACACCGACCAATGGCTTTTGACCGGCGATATGTTCATGTAGGTAAGCCAGAATGGACTGTTGTTGATAATCATCCGATTGTGCAACACGATTATACGAATCTAAGGACACGTGCAAGTAATCCAGAGGTGTTTTGACCAGTTGATCAACTAAGTAAAAGGTATCTTCCAAGGTAATACCAGGTGTGGTAAATTCTTCTGGCGAGAATCGATAGCCCACTACAAAAGGCCGATCAGCATATTGCTTTACCGCGTCAAAAACGCTATCGAGAAGTTGCTTGATGAATGTAAATCTGCCTGTACGGTCCCCACCATATTCATCGGTCCGACGGTTGGACTGCGGTGAATAGAATTGCTGAATCAGATAAAGGTTAGCACCATGAATTTCCACGCCATCAAATCCGGCCTCAATGGTCCGTTTAGTCGCCGTTTCAAAGGCATTAATTGTTTCGTGAATTTCGGCTAACGTCATTTCCCGTGGCGTACTCGTTTTTGGGGACCCGTCACGGTGTTGTGCTGCTACAGCACTGGCAGAAATCGCCTGCTGTCCGTTTAAAGCATCAAAGCGGCTCATCCGTCCAGCATGAAAAATCTGAACAAACGCCTTGGCACCCTGAGCCTTGATTGCACCCGCTAATTTAGTGAGTCCCGGTAAGTCTTCATCGTGAGCAATACTGAGTTCACCAGGCCATCCCTTGCCCATCTCGGTCACGTTGGCAGCACCCGTGATGACCGTTCCAACACCTTGCGCGCGCTCAGCATAATAATTGATTTCATCTGAAGTGATCGTACCATCGTAAAAACTCTGCAAGGTGGTCATTGGTGGCATTACCAGCCGATTTTTCACCGTAACGCCAGATTGAAATGTAAATGGTTCTTGATAATTCATTAACGATTCCTCCTATATGTATCGCATCATGATATGTCTTTTTCGTTCTTTTTTTAAACACGAATCACGATTTGGCTAGTAACCATTATTGAGGTAACCAGAGCTAATCTTGGTTACGAATAGTAAGCTACTTTGTATTCAATATTACGTTGACACATTAACACTGTCAAATCATGCTTTCGTTGGATAAATAAAAAAACTGAACGCTTAGATTACGTTCAGTTTCCTACGATTATTAAAAATCTATGATGTTCAGAAAAACTTCTCAAGCCTCTCTGCGATGATTGAAGTAAAATAATCTCGCAAAAAGCCGTAGTTTCTAGAACGCATCGAATTATAATGGCAAAAAATTAAGCTTTATCCGTATCGATGAGCCAAGCTAAAGCCAATGCTTTCTCACCTAAGTGTGTCCCAATCACGGGGCCGAAATAACTGCGTTCCATCGGAATATCTGGAAACTTATTCTTGATCTGTTTCTGCCAATTGTCGCCACCCTCAGGATCATTACCATCGATGATAATGGCTCGCAAGGGATAGTCCGCGGTTTCAACTGCCTCAGCAAACAAATCTTCTACCCGTAACAGGGCTTTTTTCCGTGATCGAACCTTTTCAAACGCCACGATTTCGTGACTTTCATCGTCAAAGGTTAACAGTGGCTTAATTTTCAGTAAGCTGCCGACGAACCCAGAAGCATTCGACAGCCGACCACCCCGAACGAGGTTTTGCAGATCATCGACTACGAAGATTTCGTCAATGGTTGCTCGAACAGCATCCAACCGTGAAATGATTTCATCAACTGTTTTGCCAGCTGCAGCCTGTTTAGACGCTTCAATGGCCAGATACCCCATGAGTTTTACGGTGATTTGAGAGTCATAAACCACCACGTGAGTGTTAGTCAAGTTTTCATTAACTTGTTTAAGTGAATTAACAAAGCCAGAGATTGTGCTGGCCAAGTGAATACTAATAATCGTGTCATAGCCTTCATCACCTAGTTGCTGGTACAGCTGAATCATTTCACCCAGCGGTGGTTGTGACGTACTTGGAAATGATTTTGAGGATCGTAATTTATCCCAGAATTCGTCGGTGCTGATATCCACACCTTCATTGTAGGAACGGCCGTCAATGATCACTGGGATCGGAACGACGTGTATGTGATAGCGCTCAATGTCTTCTTGTGACAAATAGCTGGTACTATCAGTGACGACAGCTATTTTCATTGTAAACACCCGTTTCTTTTATCGATTTAACTTACCTGTCGTTTAAGTCTGGGATTAATTGTAACGAATCCGCGAAGTGAAAGCAAGCACAGTCAAAAACGTAACGATTGTTTAAGAATTTCAACAGTCGTTACGAATATTATTTGGCGTCTTCTTTTAAAACACTCTCTGCGCGATCAATGCTACGGCTCAGCCGATTCAGCATAATCTTCATCATCTGTTGCTCGTCTTCCGGCCAGTAATGAAAGACAGCGTCAATCAGCGCATCATAATCGGTATTGATATGCTCTAAAGTATCACGTCCAAGCGACGTTAACGCATATTCCAGCTGACGACGATCTTTGCCCACAGCTGTTTTGGAAACAAGCTCCTTTGCGCTGAGGTTTTTCAACTGCCGACTTAACGTTGATGTGTCTAACTGTAAAGCCTCCGCCATGGCATCCTGCGTGATCACTTGACTTTCAATTTGGCGTAAGAGCCGCCATTCGGCAATGGTAACGCGATAGTGCTTCGTAATTTTAGCCGTTTGTGTCTGCAACGACTTGGCAGCCAAACTTAAGTTGTCTAAGATTCCCTCCAAGATACGACTCCCCTTTCACTGTGATTTACTTGTATTATACATCTTTTTTACTAAAAAGCCTCTTATTTACGCCATAATTTACAACCAATCTGCTTTACTCGGGGTGTGAACACCGTTATACTAGTATCCGTGTGAATAAACGAACGAAGGAAGTGAGACCATGTCATTTGATGGTGCATTCACCCACGCAATGGTTGGCGAGTTGAGCCGACAGCTTGTCGGTGGTCGTGTCTCTAAGATCAACCAACCGTATAATAATGAAGTGATCTTAACCGTTCGGGCGAACCGCAAGAGTTTACCGTTACTGTTATCAGCAAACCCGACTTTTGCCCGAATTCAAATTACTGATATTCCCTATGTTAATCCAGTAACACCCACTAACTTTACCATGATGATGCGTAAATACTTAAGTGGCGCGATTTTAACTGGCATTAGCCAAGCAGCTAATGACCGGGTCGTCCACTTGGACTTTACCAGTCGTAATGAATTGGGCGACCAAGTTACCTTACGCCTGATCATTGAAATTATGGCTCGGCACAGTAATGTCATTTTGATTGACCTTGCCACGAGTACTATTTTGGATACGATTAAACACGTCGGTTCCGACCAAAACCGGTACCGAACGCTGTTACCTGGTGGTCACTACATTAATCCACCTGCACAAGATTTGCTGAATCCCTTTGAAGCAGACGCTGCTACTGCGGCTAAAACACTCGTTCGCGACTATCCCAACGAAGATGTTCTTGCTCAAGAATTACGCCATACTTACCAAGGACTCGGTCAAGACACTGGTTTAGGATTGGCGAAGGCTTTGCATCAACCTGGCGAAACCATTGACAATTTTACTGCCTTCTTTAAGCAGTTCGATGATCCGAAACCAGTTCTGGTCACTAATGATAAGGGCAAGACTGGCTTCAACGCCTTCCCTTATGGGCAAGATCATGTCACTAGTAAAAGCTTTGATAGTTTAAGTGCCATGTTAGACTTTTACTATCAAGACCGAGCTGAACGTGATCGAGTCCAGCAGCAAGGCAGTACGCTGATTCACGTGGTTCGTAACGAGCTCAAAAAGAACCGTACCAAGCTCAAAAAACTCCAGTCAACGTTAAAATCAGCGGATGATGCGGATGAATACCGAATCAAAGGTGAACTCCTGACGACTTACCTCACCAAAGTAACTCGTGGGATGACCAGCATTACCCTGCCTAATTTCTACGATGACGAAAAGCCACTGGAGATTGCGTTATCCAATCAAATCAGTCCATCGCAAAACGCTCAGAAATACTTTAAAAAGTACAATAAATTAAAGGCCTCGGTCAGCTACGTCAACGACCAAATGGCGAAGACTAATGCTGAAATCGACTATCTCGAAAATATCAGTTCACAAATCGAATTAGCCGCACCAAAGGATTTAGCCGATATCAAAGCTGAGTTGCAGCAAGGCGGTTATTTACGCGACCACGAACACAATCAGCGTAGTGGCAAAAAGAAACGACGTCAGGTTTCTAAACCAGAAGTTTTTGCGGCCAGTGATGGTACCAAGATTGAGGTTGGTAAAAACAATCTGCAAAACGAAAAGTTAACGTTGCATAGCGCTGCTAAAACCGATATTTGGCTGCACGTTAAGAACATGCCGGGTTCTCATGTGATCATTCACGACGACACCCCTTCGGAACAAACCTTACTGGAGGCCGCTACCATTGCCGCTTATTATTCGAAGGCACGGCAGTCTAGCTCAGTTCCAGTTGATTACGTCCAAGTGAAGAAGATTCGTAAACCAAACGGTACCAAACCTGGTTACGTCATTTATGAAGGTCAAAAGACCCTCTTCGTTACGCCGGACAGGGAATTTGTTGAAAAATTAAGTATGCAGTAACCTTTTTACACGCACATTAGCGCACATTAAAAGCCATGTTTTCAGTTTTTAACTGGAAGCATGGCTTTTAATATTCAATAAACTATAACGTCTCAAAACTAATTCTGGCACCCACTTCCTGCGTTGTCAGGCCTAATTGATCTGGCAATTGCAGTTGTTTAAACGGAAATGTGCCGCGTACTTGGGAACGACGGTCAGAATGAATATCCACGTCTAACTGAGCAATCAAATCCTCGTTAATTTCTCCTAGCGCCTGACGTACCAGCATGCGGATCCAATTAATGCCCGTTACCTTATTGAGGTACGCAATTGTAGTTAGCCGTGTTGGCCGAACACCAGCAAAACGTGGTGCTTGTTTACCATTAGTTGTATATAGCATCTGAACCATCCCCGTACGTTTATGGTGGCTCAAATACTTCTTGGCATGTACAAGAATCTCATTTAGCTGGCTATCCGTTAACGTTGCTGGCGACCGCATTAACGTAATTTGATCTAGGGTTGTGGCGATACCTTGATCCGAACGAAGATCACTCGCAAGAATAGGAACGATGTGCCCCTCAGTCACAAATAAATCAAGACCGATATTCGCATGATCCGTTAACAGCTCGCTACGCTTTTCTTGGTCCGGTGGCAAAATCGAAATCGAATAGTGCCGACGACGTAGCTCACGTGTCAAATAATGACGGTTGCCGGGAACGAAGATTTTTACCGGATGCTCAATCGCAATCACATTCATGATGTCCCCCAACTGGACCGGATCAATGATTTGTTTATCACTGAGGGTTGGCGTAAGTGAGCCAGCGTTGGGATTCGTGTTCATGATCACCGTCTGATACCCAGATTTTCGCAATTGTTTGAGCATTTCAGTGGTGAAATAGTCGGCTGAAGCGTTTGGTCCTAACTGATTACCGCCACGTCCAAGAACTAAAATCGTTTTGTCGGAAAGTTGTTCACTTTCATTTTCAAGCTCAAAGGTACTGTAATAAGTTGTTGGTGCATTCAACAACTCGCCCGCTGATGGCTCGACGCCCTTGTAAGTTGCTGCGATATGATTGTCGTGTCCCAGCTGACGAACGGTTTCAATATCCGCCTGCCACATGTTAGCGATCATTCCATCACCGAAACCGTAATATCGGCCCTTATGAAGCGCTTCAACATCCATTGGGTGGGTTTTGATCATATTTTCAATGGCGAGGATGTGCTTAAATTTCACAAAATAGAACTGGTCGATTTTTGTGAGTTCGCTCAATTCGTCTACCTGGTAACCGCGACGTAAGGCCTCTAGTAAAACTAGAATTCTACTGGACAACGGGTGAATCAGTTGCGAGATAATTTGCGAGTCAGTTAAGTTACTCATTGATGGCAATTCATCTTGCGGACTAAACTGTGACGAACGAAGGGCTTTCAAAATTGCTTCTTCGGTACTTCTACCGATTCCAATCGTTGACCCCACCGATTTCATCACTGTGCCCAAGTGTCGATTAGCATTTTTAACATCTTCAAACGGCCAAAGCGGAATCCTCACCACCACGTGATCCAAGCTGGGTTCTAAGAGTGCAGTTTGTTTAAAATGATAAATGTCGGGCAAGTGAACATCCGTCAATTTTTGGTTCAAGTATAAATTAGCAGCGACATACGCAATTGGATAACCCGTTGCAGCAGCTACTAGTGAAGTTCCACGATCATTATAAGGTGTTACTTTTGTCACGTAAAAGCGCTCACCATCGGCCCGCAAAGCAAAGTGAGTGTGCACAACCCCGGTAAATTGAAACTGATTATTAATGGCAAAGGCCGTGTCTCGCAACATTTCATATTCAGTATTACTTAAGGTTAACGTTGGCGTAACAACCATGGAATCGCCAGAGTGAATCCCAATAGGATCAATGTTTTCGAGACCGGCAATTAATACTTGGGTGCCCATCACGTCACGCATGGACACTAATTCAATCTCTTTATAGCCAACGATGCTTTGCTCGATGACACACTGTTTAAAACGCGACCAAGTAAAGCCACGGGAAACTGCACTGAGCATGTCGCTTTCATTCTCACACAGTATCCGGTTGGTATCGATTCGCGGTGCAATCGGTTTGACGATCACCGGGTAACCAATATCATTCGCCACATTAATAGCCTCGTCTAAGGTACCCACAGTTTCGGAGGCAATCACAGGCACGCCAACGTTGCGCATGACACCGTTGAGCCGATCAGGATTATTGATGTCCATCATGGCGTCTGCGGGGATGCCCAAAGTTTTCACGTTATTATCGGTTAACACACCATTTTCTTGTAACTCTTGAATCACGCTAATGGCAGTGACCCCACCCGTCGTTGCTAGAATCGCATCAGGGTGCTCTTTTTCGATAATTCGCTGAACGTTGTCAGCCGTTACCGCCTGGATGAACATATTAGTCGGCTGGACATCCTCCAACGCTGCGGAAAATGGATTGTTATCAATTAGCAGCGAACGAATACCCTGCTTCTTAAATGCTTGAATGATTTGGACACAAGCAGCGTCTAATTCGGTTTCATGACCAATTTCTGTTGGCCCGCCACCGATTATAAGTATTTTTTGAATTTCAGTATCCATCTCATCACTTCCGTGTTCCCATGATTTCAATAAATTCGTCGAATAAGTCCACCGAATCGTTAGGACCGGGGGCACCATCAGGGAAAAATTGCACTGAAAAAGCTGGGTAATCTCTGTGCCGGAGTCCCTGAATGGAACCGTCAATTAAATCCAGATAAGTCGTAATTAAACGGTCACGATTAACTGATTCTGGGTCCACAACGTATTCCTGACTTTCCATGGCATAAATAATTTCATTAGTTATAATTTTACGAATTGGATGGTTGGCCCCATGATGAGACAGCTTCAGTTTCGTAATTTCAGAACCGTTGGCCAAGGCAAATAATTCATGACCAAGTCCAATCGCAAATAACGGGATTCGTTCTTCAACTGTCCGAATCATATCCAAAACACTCTCTGGGAGATCCAGTGGTGAACCGGGACCCGTCGACAGTAAAACGCCGTCAGGGTCCAAGTTGATCACGTCTTGTGCGCTAGCATCCCACGGTAAGACGGTTACGTTACAGTCCCGCTTTGATAACTGCCGTAAAATGCCGTGTTTGAGGCCAAAATCAATCACAACCACGTTATAACCCTGATTAGGGTTCGGATAAGGCCGCGGCGTTGCAACTTGCGCAACCTGCTGATTGGTTAATACGGTGGCGTGTAATTGGTCAAAAGCATGATCATCAGCGACATCCACAATGCTGCCTTTAATCGTCCCAGTTTGATTGATTTGACGAATCAAATGCCGGGTATCAATGCCGCTAATACCAGGAATATTATGTTGTTTTAAAAATTGATCCAGCGATAGTGATCGTTGGCGATTCTTGGAAATATCAGTCACGTCTCTGACCACCATGCCCTTGGCAGTGGGCAGAATGGATTCATAAGCGTCATGGGCAATGCCAATACTGCCGACAATCGGCTGAGAAAAAACAATAATCTGATTGTGGTAGATTTGGTTCGTCACGATTTCTTGATAGCCCAACATACTGGTATTAAAGACAATTTCGCCAGTGGTGGTTGCTCCAGCACCAAAACCCTGTCCCGGGTAGACCGAACCATCTTCCAATATTAAAAAGCGTTGTGCCATTTACATCATTCCAATCTTGATTACTGTGCTACCGTTCGATGATTTCAACGCTGTCATGGCCATCGATTTCACTGACAGAGACTTTGATTCGTTCTTGCTGCGAGCTTGGAATGTTTTTGCCGACAAAATCAGCACGAATGGGCAATTCACGGTGACCACGGTCAACTAAGACTGCCAAATTGATCTGTTTAGGCCGACCAAGATCCATAATAGCGCTCATTGCAGCTCGGATAGTCCGCCCTGTGTATAATACATCGTCAATTAAGATCACTTTTTTATCGGTCACTGGAAAATCAATTTTTGAAACTGTAACTTGAGGATCAGTTTCTTGGCTATCATGTTCAATGTCATCACGGTATTGCGTAACATCCAATTCACCCACTGGGACGCTAGCGTTCTCCAACTGTTTTAGCCGACTGGCGATCCGCTGTGCTAAATAAACCCCACGCGTTTTAATTCCTAGGATCACTAAACCATCAATTCCTTTATTGTGTTCAATAATTTCGTAAGTAATTCGTGTCAGTGCACGCTGCATTGCCATTGCGTCTACAACTACTTTTGCCATAAGTGGCCTCCTATTTTTTAAAGTCTGGTTATTTCGGAAAACCGATAATAACTTTACAATATGCTGGAATAACTTGACTTGCAAGCGATGTATCTCAACTGGGCGTCTGCTCACGAAGGCGATTGATCACCCGTTGAAAATCATCTGGAAGCGGTGCTTCAAATACCAACTGTTTGCCAGTCACTGGATGCCTGAACCCCAATTTTTTAGCGTGCAGGAATTGACCTGAGCCGGCAATTGTTTTCCGAGGCCCATAAAGCGGATCACCGGCCAGCGGATGTCCAATGGATTTCATATGCACCCGAATCTGATGCGTGCGCCCCGTTTCTAGCCAACATGAAATCAACGTGTAGTTCAAATAACGTTCTAGTACCTGATAGTGGGTTACGGCATGACGACCATCTGCCACAATGGCCTGACGTTTCCGATCCTTTGGCGAACGGCCAATTGGTGCATCGATCACACCCTTGTCCTGTTTAATGACGCCATGAACCAGTGCAATATATTCCCGCAGGTTAGTTTTGTTTTTCAACTGGGCGGCTAATGATCGGTGTGCGTTATCGTTTTTAGCCACCATCAGTAAACCGGATGTATCCTTATCAATCCGGTGCACGATACCCGGCCGATAGGTACCATTAATTGTTGATAATGGCGAGTGATACAGCAGTGCATTGACCAGTGTATGGTCAGGATGCCCTGGTGATGGATGAACCACCATCCCAGCCGGTTTATTGACTACGATGACATCGTCATCTTCATAAACAATATCTAGGGGAATATTTTCTGGTTCCAAATCCAGTGCAACCGGGTCTGGAATCGTCACTTCAATTTGATCACCCGGTTGAACCTTGTATTTCGGCTTTTCCACTTTTTGATTCACCAAAACTCGGTCTTCATCGATAGCTTGTTTAAGCTGTGAACGGCTCTCGTCGGGCATCATGTCACTTAGAACCTTATCCAACCGACCCGATTGATCCGTAATGGTTAACTGTACTGTTCTAGGCATTTGGTGTCCCCGCTTTATCTTCCATAAACAAAATCACCATGATCCAGATAACACCGATGGTCAAACAGCTATCAGCAAAATTGAAGATGGGAAAATTAACGAAGTCCAGTTGGAACATATCAACCACGAAGCCGTTGACAACACGATCGTAGAAATTACCCAGTGTACCAGCAATCATAAACGCCAGACCAATCTCATAACGCCAGTTGGTACGGTAACGGACTAAGAACCAAATCATGACCGCCAGCGCAACAACCGAAATGATTAAGAAAAACCATTGCTGCCCCGCTAACATACTCCAAGCGGCACCGTCATTTCGAATATAAGTCAAAGAGAGAACTCCTGGTAAAACGGTGTGCGTACCGCCCAAGGCAATCGTTGCCACAACAAAGTGTTTGATCCATTGGTCAATGAAAAATAATAAGATGATAAATGCTGTGATTAGCCCAATTAACAAGTTGGCAACTTCCTTTACTTTGAAATGTATGAATTCATCTGCCCCCAAAACGGCAGCTGTTTGTTTAAGTAACTTCCATTATATCAAAAAAGCGGCTGATAAACGTCATTGTTATCAATCCGCTTGAGTTGATTTCTTAAAACAGGCCTGTAATTTTGCCATCTGCGTCAATATCCATGTTTAGGGCAGCTGGATGTTTTGGCAATCCTGGCATGGTTAACACGTTACCCGTCATTGCCACGATAAACCCAGCACCTAATTTCGGAACAAATTCCCGGACGTGAATCGTAAAGTCAGTTGGCGCACCAAGCGCCTTTGCGTTATCAGATAGAGAATACTGTGTCTTAGCCATGCAGACTGGTAATTTATCCCAACCGTACTTCGCAAACCGACGTAGTTGCCGCTTGGCTTTGGCCTCTAACTCGACATTCTTCCCACCGTAAATTTTCTGCACGATGGTGGTCATCTTATCTGCGACATCGTCATCTGGTTGGTAAAGTGCTTTAAAATCACTGGTCTGATTCGTTGCATCAACTACAGCATCCGCCAGTTCAAGCGCACCACCGCCGCCGTTGGCCCAAACCGTTGTGTCATAGGCAGGTACGTGGAGTTCATCTTTAATGTAACCGAGCAATTGATTAATTTCCGCATCTGTATCAGAAGTAAAGCGGTTCACTGCAACAATCACTGGCACACCGTACTGCTGCATGCTGATGACATGCCGTTTTAAGTTAGCGGAACCAGCAGCTAAGGCTTCCAGATCTTCGGTTTCAAGCTCGTTTTTGTTAACGCCACCGTTGTATTTCAACGCCCGTACAGTTGCAACAATGACAACAGCGTCCGGTGTTTTACCTAGCACTGGCGTTTTAATGTCCATAAACTTTTCACCGCCAAGATCGGCACCAAAGCCAGCTTCAGTAACGACATAATCAGCCAGTTTCAAAGCCGTCTGGGTTGCTAAAACGGAGTTACACCCGTGGGCAATATTGGCAAATGGACCGCCGTGGATAATTGCTGGTGTGTGTTCCAAAGTTTGAACGAGATTTGGTTTAATGGCATCTTTTAACAGTAAGGTGATTGCGCCGCCCACTTTTAAGTCAGCTACGGTAACTGGTTCTTTATCATAGGTATAGCCAATGACGATACAATTGATGCGTGCTTTTAAGTCACCAAGGTCTTTACTGAGGCAAAGAATGGCCATGAGTTCACTAGCAACGGTGATGTCAAAACCATCCTGGCGCGGAACACCGGAAGTCCGACCACCAAGGCCAATCACTGTTTGACGTAGTGCTCGGTCATTAATGTCTATAACTCGCTTCCAAATCACTTGGCGCGGATCGATATTCAATTCATTACCTTGCTGAATATGATTATCGATCAAAGCAGCTAAGGTATCGTGAGCTTCAGTCAAGGCATGCATGTCACCCGTAAAGTGGAGGTTGATATCTTCCATCGGAATCACTTGAGCATAGCCCCCGCCAGTAGCGCCACCTTTCATCCCCATAACTGGACCTAAGGATGGTTCTCGCAAGGCGATTGCGGCCTTTTTACCGCGACGTCTAAGCGCATCACCTAAACCGACCGTGACAGTCGATTTACCTTCACCAGCTGGCGTGGGGTTAATGGAAGTGACTAAAACCAGCTTAGAATCCTTGGTGTCACCTTTAACCGGCAACTTGATTTTAGCTTTTGATGCGCCATAAGGTTCAATCTGATCAGCAGAAAGGCCTAATTCAGCGGCTATTTCCGTGATTGGGGCTTCTTTTGCAGCTTGTGAAATTTCAATATCGTTCAATTAAACAACCTCCAATTTATTTGAGAGCTTCTTCTTTGGTTTCACCAATGATATTACTCAATTCAATGATGGAATTCAATGGCATGATAAACGAATAAATTTTTCCGCCATAGATAAAACCTAAACGGTACTTTGAGACGTGAAGTTCCTGAACGTCTTTTAACCGAATATTGACCCAGTTCCGGTTGATTACCCGGCTGACCCTAATGATGCCATGATCTAGGTAAATATGCCGATAATGAATTTGTGCCCAAGTCAACACTAAAAAAATAATTCCCAGCAGATAAGCAATCCATTGCAGTTTGGCTGAAACCTCCAACCCAATAATCAGAGCAAGAAAGAGGATACAAAACGTCCAGCTCCACAGGATAATACTACTTAATGGCGCAGGTTGATATAAAAATTTTCGCTTTTGATTTATGATAGAACTACCTCATTTCGAAAGGTTTGATACCATGTATACGTTATACACAGATGCAGCAACCAACAATGACACACAACACAGCGCAGCTGGTATCCTGATCGTACACGCGGGCGAGCAGCAACAATTACGTGCTAGTTTACCCGATAGTGACAATCATCATGCTGAATTTTACGCTGCACTTGTCGGATTTGATGAGCTCCTGAAGCTTCTAAACGGGAAGGCAGAGACCGTCACCGTTCAATATTTTACAGATTCTAAAATCGTCGCTGATAGCGTTGAAAAGCGTTATGCCAAACATTATCAAGACCTGGTTGATCAACTACTGACCAAACAGTCCGCGTTTAATCTCGTCATTACTCAGTGGGTGCCAGAAAAACAAAACCAAGGCGCCCACAATCTTGCCCAGCAAGCGTTACATGAAATCGATTAACTTAAATAAGTCGTTAATGGCTTTTCATAATTTGACCAATCCGGGGTGCCACCGTAAATTAAAGTACCGGCTAATAAACGACCTATCAACGGACCAGTTGTCAATCCCGAAGCACCTAAACCACTGGCCACAAGCAGGTTTGGATGAGCTTTTAGACGACCAAAAAACGGTGCAAAATCTGGTGTATAGGCACGAGTGCCAACCTTGATTCGGGTGATGTTGTCCTCAGTTAAATAATCCGCGAAGTGTTTTGCACTACTCAATAAATCTTGAGTGGCTTCAGGCGTTGCTGTTAAATTAAACCCGGCCTCATCATCATGGGTTGCCCCAACGATTAACTTACCGTGACCAAATGGAATGAAGTCACGTTCACCCTCTGGCATCAAAACGGGCATGTTTTCCAGTGATTCATAGTCTGGCACAGATAATTCAATCAACTGCCCCTTTTGTGGTCGAATAGCCGCCTTAATCCCCAATGGCTCAACTAATTCGTTCAGCCAAGGACCGACTGCAATGATGACGTTGTCAAACCGTTGCTGCCCAGCTGGCGAAAGAAGATCGCCCTGGTGATTGAAAGAAACTCGCTGATGTTTAATCGTCAAATTAACTTGTTGTGCTTGCAACAGCAACTCACGAGTCAAAGCCTCACCATCGATTCGTGCCCCACCGCTAACGTAAATTCCTGGCTGTGGGTTGGTCAACAATGGTATTCGTTCTTTGACTTCATCCGCTGTTAAGCGTTCAATATCACCCATATCGGGTGCTTGTGCATGTCGTTCCTGTGCCAACTCAAACAAATCATGAAGGTCTTTTTCGTTGGTTCTGGTAATGATGGTCCCAGTCTGCTGATAAATATCCGTGGAAAGGTTTGCGCGTCTTGCCAAAGTCATCAAAGTGGTAGCCCCATCTTTTGCTAACTGGTACCATTGTTGATTTCTTCGCTTTGATAGCCAAGGTGAAATAATGCCTGCAGCGGCCTTTGTCGCTTGACCGGTACCGTCATCAAACAAGGTCACATCGATTTGGCTGCCTCCAGGTAAACTGCTAAGATAGTAGGCTGCGCTTGCGCCAACGATACCCCCACCGATAATTGCGACTTTCTTGTTCATTATCAAACCACCCTTCCAAAACAATTTTGTTTCATAGCGTAATTCTAGCATACTATCGCTTTCAAGATTAAACTAGAAATTTTTGAAAATTTATGGAAATCTATAATAGGTCAACGCAACTTTCGGCTTAAATAAACACCAAAAAAGCCCTTAACCAAAGCATCAACGTATGCGATGCCTTGGTTAAGAGCTTCTTAAATCAGAATTTAATTTTATTTAAGTAAATCTATTTCAGTACTTTAAACCGGTCTTCGTCAGCCATGAATTCCTTATCGCCAGCAGGTGCTTCGATGGAACCAAAGTCCATTTCGGCACGTAATTGCCAGTTAGCTGGAATGTTGAACGCAGCTCTAACTTCTTCATCGATCAGAGGATTGTAATGTTGTAAGTTAGCACCCAAACCGTTTTCAGCTAAGGCTGTCCATACTGCAAACTGTGCGTATCCTTGACCCTGTTCTGCCCAGTCCTTGAAGTTATCAGCATAAAGCGCAAAGTCACTTTCAAAACGGTGAACGATATCCATGTCTGTGTAGAACATGACCGTCCCAAATGCTGACTTGAAGGCGTTGATTTTTTGCAATGTCTTCTGATAAGCCTCTTCAGTTGGCACTTCAGACTTCAAACGCTTAGCAACGATGTCCCAAAGTTGTTCGTGGCTGTCACCAAACAGAATCACCGCACGGGTTGTCTGGTTGTTGAATGAAGTTGGTGCTAACTTAATAGCTTCCTTGATCAATTTTGCCAAGTCGTCTTCGCTGGCGTTCACATTACGACCTAAAGCATAGATTGAGCGACGTTGTTTAGCTAAGTTTAAAAGTTGTTCTTTCATTTTATAAAGTCCTCCAATAAGTTGCGTTCATTTATTAATTTACAAAAACTAGTATAACAGCTTACTTTTTGTAAGTAAAGTATTTTTCGCTTTTTATTTAAGAATCGTGAGGCCGTTTGTCCTCATCCTATGCGCATGCTACACTGAAAATAATCAATAACAGTGAAGGACGTGACGTCATGTTTCATCAACGAGTCGGTCGCCAACTGCTTAGTCAGTACGGCTACTTTTTTGTTTTATGGTTTGTTATACAAGTTTTTATCAACGTCCCCATTATCAATTTAACTAGCGGCTGGACTGAGGAATTACTGACGGATGCCGTTAAAATGCTGATTTGGCTAGGGGTCGGCTTTTTCATGATTTTTCATACAAAAAAGGACCAATTCGAGATTGAACGGCCCTTTCAGTTAAATTTAAAGTTCAAGCCACTTTACGTGACACTTGCCGCAATCCTGATTTACATGTTGGCAAGCGCGTTTATTCAACGACACACCATTAGCATTGTAGCTAGTTTTAAACCCACCATGCTGCTGCAAGATTTTTTGATTGTCGGTCTCTGCGAAGAAACCGTGTTTCGGGGTTATCTGCTAAACCGGTTAAAGAAAATCGCTCCCACTGAACAGTCAGCATTAATCATTCAAGCCGTTTTGTTCGCGTTAATCCACCTGCCTAAATACCTGACGACTTATCCCGCGCTTCCATTAATCACGATTATGGGACAGTTAGTGACCGTTGCCATTCTTGGTTACCTGTTCGGCTGGTTATTTCTTAAAAGTCGGTCACTGTGGCCAAGCATCATCGTTCACTCTGTCTGGGATTTATTGATCGTCCTGCTGATTGGCGGTTAAGTGTAATTGGCCATTCATGGTCAAGGACATGGCAGAAACAGTTGTTGGTTCGGTAAAAATAGCTAGCATCTCCATAAAGCTTTCTGCTGTATTGGATGCATTCAAATCAGCCAATGGCATCCAAAAAATTCGACCTTCATCGCCCTGCTTAAGGGAACCGGAAAAGTGACTCGTGCGGTACAAATAACCGATTTTCCGGTACCCTGCTTGCTGATCAAACCATTCAACACAGCCACACGCTTCAAGCTGACCAATGTGCAACCCAGTTTCTTCAAAGACTTCTCGAATCATGGCATCCGCAACGGGTTCGTTGGGTTCAACGTGACCGCCAGGAAAAGTGTGACCAAACTTCCAACTCACATCAGTTTTATCTTCCACCAGCACCCGTTTGGTCTTCGGATCATAAATCATGCACATATTCACCAATTCCACCGGTTCAGTACGATCAAGTCCCATGCCTACCACCTCATTTATTTAGATGGTTTCATTATAAAGAACGAACTCATTCTCGTAAACGGGCAGTTTGACCTTTAAATTCTGTGGCGTAGAGTTTCATATCACTCTGGGCTTTAGCAACATCATCGCTAAGTTCAACCGTGTAATCGGCTTCTTCACCGTGTTCACCAATATCCAACCCTAACTCTTCTTCATCTGCGTCAACCCGCATTGGCATCACGAGCTGCAGTGCTTTGATGAGGACGATACACATAATAGCCACAAAGGCAATGGTGATTAACGTGGCAGCAAGTTGAATCAAGAAGAGATGGGCACCGCCACCATAAAACAAACCGTTTTCTGCAAGGCTGCTATTCACTGATTTCGTAGCAAACAGACCAGTCGCAACACTACCGAAGATGCCACTAACACCGTGACAACCAAAAGCGTCCAGCGCATCGTCCACACCAATACGGTCCTTTAGAACGTTCACAAAGAAGTAGCTGCAACAAGTGGCAACAAGGCCGATCCAAAATGAGCCACCGACAGTGACAAAGCCGGCACCTGGCGTAATCCCAACTAAGCCACACAACGTTCCCGTGCAAACGCCCACCAGTGTGGGTTTGCCTTTAATGAAGATATCGAGGAACATCCATGCTACCATTGCCGTTGCGGTTGCAACCGTAGTGGTTAACGTTGCTTGAACGGCTACCGTGTTAACACCTAGAGCCGAGCCAGCATTGAAGCCGTACCAGCCAATCCAAAGAATGGTCGTTCCAAGCAAAACCCACGGCAAGTTGTAATGGGTATGTGGAATATCGCCAAACTTAATCCGTTTTCCTAGGAATGCCGATAACACGAAAGCTGTAATACCGGCGTTAATATGAACCACAGTTCCACCAGCGAAGTCAACTGTTCCCAGTTTGGCAAGTAATCCGGCTGGACTCCAAACCATGTGAACCATCGGGTAGTAAATAAAGATGGACCAAACAACTAAGAAAGTCAGCAAAAACTTGAATCTGATTCTGCCTACCACCGCACCAACGAACAAGGCTGGCGTAATGATTGCAAACATCATTTGAAACAACGAATAAAGACTCGTGGGAATATGAGTGCTAGTCAACGTATTTAGATTCAGGTGACTCATAAACGGGTGGGCCCAACTGCCGAAAACACCGCCATGATCACCGACAAACGACAATGAATATCCAATTAAAATCCACAAAATAATGGCGACACCGGTCATGACAAATACTGACAGCATGGTATTGACTACGTTTCGTTTTGACACCAAACCGCCATAAAAAAAGGCTAATCCAGGTGTCATGAATAAAACCAGAATACTGGATAACACCATAAACGAGACGTTAGCAAGACTCATATAAAATCACTTCTCTCTTTGATTATGTTATGAATTCTAACATGGTTTAAAATGCTATTCCAGCAGTATTTTGATGATGTTACCTAGGAAAAAATAATAGTTGACCAGTAAACGGCGTGAACACTATCTGAGAATAAGATTAATTTTTTTTGAGAATTGTCGTCGTGATGTTAGGTTTTAATACATTTCCATGAATGAAAGGCTGTTTGGCGATAAAACAATAAAACAGCTGATATGACTACTCACTCATTGATTAGTCGTATCAGCTGTTTTATTCTAATTCGTAGGAAGTTTCCTACTTATGTGAACGATGACCCCAATATTGGAAGTAATCCGTTCTCAAAGCACCGTTGTACAATTTACGGCGTTTAGTAGCCTTTTCACCGTAGAACGTTTCAAACTCGAGATCAGCAGTCAAAATATACTTTGACCAAGTAGTTAACGGTTTGAAGACTTGACCCATTTGTTCATAGAGTTTACGAACACTCTTTTGATCACCCATCCGTTTACCATAAGGCGGATTGGCGATGATGACACCGTCTTCCTTATCAGTCTTAAAGTCTTTAACTGCAACCTGTTTAAAGGTAATGTCATGTAACACGCCAGCACCGTTTGCATTTAACTTTGCAATATCGATCATTGAGCCGTCAATATCACAACCGGTAATGTCGACAACATCGTCATTTTGCTTAGTCTTTGCTTCTTCCTTAAGTTCATTTGAAATCTTAAGGTTGTCTGGATGCCAGTTTTCGCACTGAAAATGGCGGTTGATTCCTGGCGCAATGTTGCGAGCCATTAATGCTGCTTCGATTGGCAACGTGCCAGAACCACACATTGGATCAACGAACGGCATATCGGTATGCCAGTTGGTCAGCATAATTAAAGCAGCGGCGAAGTTTTCCTTTAATGGCGCCTCACCCTTTTCCTGACGGTAACCCCGTTTGAACAGACTGTCGCCCGTAGTGTCAAGGGTCAGCGTTGCTTCATCCTTATTTAACGCAATTTCTAAGGTAAACAGGGCGCCGGTTTCAGGAAAACGACTTTTACGATGATACGCGCTAGCCATTTGATTAACAATCGCTTTTTTTGTGACAGCTTGAATGTCCGGCACACTAAACAGTTTAGAGTTCTTAGAACGGCCATTAACTGGAAATTTGGCATCCATCGGCAGCCATTGATCCCATGGCATAGCAGTGACGGTGTCAAAAATGTCGTCAAACGTAGTTGCTTTAAATGTTTTTAAGATAATTTTGATACGATCAGCCGAACGTAACCAAATATTTGCCCGTAAAATATCGGTCATGGTGCCCTCGAAATAGATTCGTCCGTTGTCGACACGTACGTCATACCCTAAGTCCCGTAATTCTTGGCCAGCTAAAGCTTCTAATCCACTAGCCGTTGCTGCATATAATTGAAATTTCTGTTGTGACATGTTCTGCCTCTTTCTTTGTGTGCGGTTACTTAGTTAAAGTAACAAGTTTCTAAAAACACTGCTGAAGCCCAGATTATTGCTAAAGGTACGTGCCTCCGTTATAGCCAAAATCTGGTAACTTGGTTCTCGCTACTAAGATTAACATCATTTTATAGGCAATTCATCACATTCCTGATGAGAACGTGTTTTCTTGTCTTTATAATTGCAAAAAAAAGGTGAGAGTCACCTCTCACCAATCCTGAACTGTAAATCTCTGTAAGCCATGTTCCGTACTTTATTAGATGTCAGGGACAGTCTAATAAAGCGGTAATCATCTATCTCAAGAGTAAAAACTCTTCCCCCACATTTAGTTCATTTCCAGATGTGAAGCTCCCCTACCATAGTTTGGGTTGCCCGCTCGAGGGGTTTACCAACGTTCCACCGTACCCGTTTCCGAATACGTCATCGTCGCTGTGGCACTTTTCAGGGATATTAACGCATAGCCGAAACCTTAGCGCGTTCTCCCGCCGTAACTTCTTACGAAGTCCCCCGGCTTATTTTTTCACCGAGCACGAACACTACAAGCATCTCAGCTTGTGCGAGCATGGACTTTCCTCAGCCGACATAAGCCGACCGCGATTACCCGAGATTTACAAGTTACTATCAAATTATTAGAGACGGTGAGATGTGTTAGCACCACTGTCTACTTGAGAACCAAACACATGGCGTTCCAAGTTAGAAAGACGTTTCAAAATATCCATGTTAGTCACATTAGTAGCTGGCTGACTTGGTTGGGTAACAGTTGCGCCCCCAACGGATAATTGCTTTGTCAATTCATCGACTTTTGCACGCAGACGTTCGTTCTCGTCTTGGAGGTGCTGATTTTCCTTCGTAAATGTTTCGTAGTCCTTAATCACATTATCTAAAAAGCTATCGACATCAGCAGGATCGTATCCCCGCATCTTCTGTCTAAACTCTTTTTGAAGGATGTCTTTTGGATTATAATTAATGGTTGCCATTTAAATACACCTCATCACTTATTCAACACCAACATTTAAGATGTTATCAAATTTTAGTTTGAATTGAAACCCCTATTTGAATTTTTATCTGAATTTTCTCCAAATTCATACGAAAACTCCTGTAATTGATCGAAATCAATCATTTGCAAGGGATATTCATGCTGCCCTTGCCAGTTTACAATTGCATCATAATCGTAACTCGATTTGCCTTTGTTGTCTACATCGTATACTAAAATTGCACCGTCAGTATGACTTAACATAAATTCTTGGTAATTTCTTAATTGTTGTGGTGATGTATAATCATGACTACTGACACTAGCGTGGAAATCAACTTGTGACAGCAAGGTCGCTAATTTAGCTTGATTTTCTGGTTTCCAGTTGCTGCCAAAATGGGTAAATGGTGTCATCATGGCAACTTGCAGTTCCGGATACTCGTTTTTTAATGATAGGCCCACTTGAGCAGCCCACTGTTCAATGCCCATCTGCCCACCAGTAATCACCCAAGTCGTTCCATCTTCAATTGCCGCTTTGATCAGCTGCTTCAGTGCATATTGCAGCACTAAAAATTTGGGTTCTTTATCGGAAAATACGCCTAATTCATAGGCCCGATACCCCGTTATCCAAACACGTTGCATTTCTCTTACTCCTTTTTGTGGTATCATTTCAACCATGAGTGTTGTGCAAAAACTAATTTCTTACATAATACTTAAGTTAATAGTTTTATATTCCAGTTTTTATTCACGAAGCAACTTGGTATAATAACCGTAACTGGGTATGCACTTTTTTTCAATATTTTACTATAGAAAAGAGATGATCCAGCCAGTGACAATCCATTATCCTAACGGGGCAAAATACCAGCCGCAGGCAACTAAACACTCAGCACAGGCTAACACTTCATTAGTGAAGCACGGCGGCCGCGGTATGACGCTAGAACAGGAAATCAACGAAAGCAATCAATATTATTTGGCTCACGATATTGCAGTTATTCATAAGAAGCCAACTCCTATTCAAATCGTCAAGGTAGATTATCCCAAACGTAGTGCTGCGGTGATTCGGGAAGCTTATTTCCGACAAGCCTCAACCACGGATTATAACGGAATTTATCGTGGCCGGTATATCGATTTTGATGCAAAAGAAACGAAGGAAACAACGCGTTTCCCTCTAGATAACTTTCACCAGCATCAAGTAGAGCATATGCGTAGTTGTTTAAAACAAGGTGGCATTTGTTTTGGTCTAATTAAATTTGCCACGCTTGATCAATTATTTTTACTAAAGGCAACTGATTTAATCAAATACTGGGACGAACAGGATAACGCGGGCGCTCGGAAATCAATCCCCATGTCCGTGTTTAAAACTTCTGCCATACCCGTAAAGTATTCGCTCAACCCCATTATCGCTTATCTTGATGCGGTTGATCAACTCATTTAACGCCTTAACCAAAGGAGTCTATTTATGTCAAGCAATCAATCTAATCCTCAGACACGTTCAGAGATACGAGCCAAACGCAACCGTGGTCCCAAAGGCCATCACACTATTTGGCGAATACTCAAATGGGCTGTCGTTGTCTTTTTGGCAGCTATCCTATTAGGTGCAGTCGTTTTCTTCTACTATGCACAGGGAGCACCAAACATTTCACAATCTGCACTTGAAAGTGATACGTCAACTAAAATTTACGATTCCAATAACGATGTGATTTCAAGGTCAGGTGAACAGAACCGTGATTATGTTAAATCGAAGAATATTCCTGAACAGTTAAAATCTGCCGTTGTTTCTATTGAAGACCGACGTTTCTACAAGAATCATGGTGTTGATCCCATTCGAATCGTGAGTGCTGCAATGCACAACGTTACGGGCTCTTCACTGGGACTTCAAGGCGGGAGTACGCTGACGCAACAACTGGTCAAACTGTCCGTCTTCTCAACCGCACAGTCTGATCAAACTTTAAAGCGTAAGTCTCAAGAAGCTTGGTTAGCGATTAAGGTTGACCAGACCTACAGTAAACAGCAGATCCTTGAGTTTTACATTAATAAAGTTTACATGGGTAATGGTGTTTACGGCATGCAAACAGCCGCTCATTATTACTATGGCAAGTCGTTATCCAAGCTTAATCTGCAAGAAATGGCCATGTTAGCTGGTATGCCGCAAAGCCCAACTAACTACGACCCGATTCACCATCCGCAATACGCAAAGTATCGTCGTGATCAAGTGTTAGATGCCATGGTTTCGAATAAGGTGATCACTTCTGGACAGGCAGCAACTGCTAAGGCAACTAGTGTTCAAACTGGATTGGCTAAAACCCATCCGGTTAGCACGGTCAATTCGGCTAATCAAAAGTACATTGATGCGTATTTGAAAGAAGTTTATGCAGAGCTTAAAAGTGATGGCTATAATACCAATACAGATGGACTACGAGTTTACACTAACCTCAATATGTCAGCCCAAAAGCATCTTTATAGCATTGCTAATAGCAGTAATTACGTGGCATATCCAAGCAATAAATTCCAGTTGGGTGCCACAATGGTCAATCCAAACAACGGTCAAGTGGTTGCCATGCTTGGTGGCCGTAAAACGGGTAACGTTACCTTTGGCCTTAACCGAGCTGTTCAAACTGATCGTTCTAGTGGGTCAACGGCTAAGCCAATCGCGGATTACGGCCCAGCAATCCAGTACTTGAAGTACCCAACGTATCAACCGGTTCAAGATACGCAGTACTACTATCCAGGTACGACCCGTGAGCTTAACGATTTTGATAACCGACATGAGGGTACCATTACCATGCGTAAGGCATTAGTGGAATCCCGAAACATTCCAGCGATTAGAACATTAGATGCGGTTGGCATTAACCGTGCCACTAACTTCCTAGGTAATTTGGGAATGACTTTTAATGATAAGCTGACCTTGCAAAATGGGATTGGCCTTTATATCTCCACAGAACAGGAAGCAGCCGCTTACGCAGCTTTCGCTAATGGTGGGACTTATTACAAGCCTCATTTGCTCAATCACGTTGTCACCGCAGATGGCAAAACGCATAACTACGGTGTCAAAGGCAAGCGTGCCATGTCCCCTGCAACTGCTTTCATGATCACTGATATGTTAAAGGGTGTGATGACAAGCACAAACGGCTCTGGTACCGCAGCTAATATCTCCGGTCTCTATCAAGCAGGTAAAACTGGGACAACCGCCTACCCTGATGATTATGCATCGCAAGTGCCTGGTGACGCAGCCATGGATTCTTGGTTTACTGGTTACACTAAAAACTACTCACTTTCCATTTGGACTGGGTATGACAAGCAATTCCAGGCCGGACATTACATCCCAGAAGCACAAACCAAGATAGCGCAGGAAATTTATCGTTCTGAGATGAGCTACGTCCAACAAAATGCAAGTAATACTGACTGGACCGCACCATCAGACGTCGTTGCCACTCGTCGAAACGGAACAACTGAATATTACGTTTCTGGCTATCCAGGTGATGCGTCGACCCCAACGAATGATGGTAGCAGCAGTAGTACGAATACCAATGACACAACTGGTAATAACGAGGCTAATACTAATAGTTCGTCGAAGACTTCTAGTTCTGCGGAGAGTTCAAGAACTTCCACAGAGCAACGACCAACTGGTGGTAATGGCGGTGGTAACGGAAATGACAACACCGACACACAGAACACCAACTCAGCCTCTACAGATAGTGCGTCTAATAACACCAACGCAAATTCTGGAACTGGCAAAAGCAATTCATCAACCAAAAGTAGTCAATAGTCTGTAAAACCTAAAAGCGTGTGACACAACTCGGTAGGTTCCAGAATTTAATCCAAAGAAACGCCATTCCGATACATTTTGTCGGGATGGCGTTTCTTTGGTTAAATGGCCGGAATTTGAGTTGTGACGCATACCTAGGCTAGATTAAAGTGGCGCACATGAGTAAATCCATAGCTACCTTTCAGTTAAGAAACCAGACAAGAGTTTTATCAATATAGACTTATGTCACAGTCCTTAACTTCACTTTCAGTGTAAAAAAAAGTTCTGATATTAGTCGATTTTCATCAATTAATAATATCAGAACTAATCTTAGATTGTTTACTATTAGAGTATCAATAAATTTATTTACAATCCATTTTGCTTATTCTTTTGGCTTCTCACCAATCTTAAACATTGGAATGTGAGGTAAATTTTTTTGATTCTTAGTTCTATTATTAGCCGTATTTGCGCCTGTAACACCCTGGTTCTGTTGACGGTGCTCGCGTTCCTGCTGAACTTGTTCAGGCGTTGTCAGGTGCTTTTTTTGCCAGCTAAGCAGGATTCGGTCCATATACTTTAAGTTATAAACTTGATTGAGCACAGCCTCTTTCAAGGCCAGCCGAATAATTCCGACTTGGTAATGATCTTTATCAAGCCACTGAGAAATCATCTCAAGCTCAATGGGAGATAGTGGTCGGCCAAATTCAGTTTCAATTTGGTTAAAAATGGTTTCACGATCATTATCAACCCGACTCGTCACAGTTTGGGTTTCAGCTTTTTTGACATACTGAGCGAGTTTTTCGTACAGCAAAGTAAAATCATACGAATCTCGTGCCAACTGGCCAGGCTGCTGCACCGTATTAATCTGCATCAACCGTTTACCAATCATGGTGTGCAGCTCCTGAAAAATTTGATTATCAGTGAGCCCCACCGCTTTAGCAATCGTCTCAGTCTGTGGAAAGCTGATACCACGATCGTTATAACTTTTAATTTGTAGGTAGATTAAGAATTCAGTGTTACTCATCCCTAATTCACGATAGTGCTCCAGTAACAGTGTTGCCACCGTTGTCTGACCAGATTTAATTAAGGCATTTGCAAAACTGTCCATCTGCTGCCCTCCAATCCTTTGATTCGACTTCTAACGTGAAGAAACTCCCCCATTGCGCCATCAACATTCGGCTTTGGAGAAGTTTCTGTTTCAAACATATATTGTCTACGGGTAAATACGGTTGAGTAAACGTGGGAACGGAATAGCTTCCCGAACGTGGTCTTCACCAGTGATCCATGTAATGGCTCTTTCAAGACCCAAACCAAAGCCTGAGTGAGGAACACTACCATACTTACGTAAATCTAAGTACCAGCTGTATTCCTTAGGATCCAAGCCAGCTTTGATGATTTGGTCATAAAGGTAATCATAATCAGTTGCCCGTTCAGAACCACCGATGATTTCACCATAACCTTCAGGTGCCAATAAGTCCGCACAAATGACAACGTCTTTACGCGTTGGGTGTTCCTTCATGTAGAATGCCTTGATGGCCTTAGGGTAGTTTAACACAAACACAGGCTGCTTGAATTGGTCAGCTAAGAAAGTCTCTTCTGGCGAACCAAAATCAACGCCCCAGTCCACATCAAAACCGTTTTGCTTCAGCATTTCAACGGCTTCATCATAACTGATTCGTGGATAAGGCAACTGCGTGTATTGCTTAAGCGTGTCAATATCGCGACCAAGGACTTCAAGAGCGTCCTTGCAATGATCAATGACGTTTTGAACTAAGAAAGCGATGTATTGTTCTTGAATTTCCAAGCTTTGTTCTTGATGCATGAAGGCCATTTCTGGCTCAATCATCCAGAATTCAATCAAATGGCGACGAGTTTTAGACTTTTCAGCACGGAAAGTTGGTCCGAACGAAAAGACTTTATCAAAGGCCATTGCGCCGGCTTCTTCATATAGTTGACCAGATTGTGAAAGATAGGCATCGCGGTCGAAGTATTCCGTGTGGAACAAATCAGTTGTCCCTTCAGGAGCACTGCCAGTTAAAATTGGTGCGTCAATCTTAGTGAACCCTTCTTTATTGAAGAATTCATAAGTGGCACGGATGACTTCGTTACGAATCACCATGGTTGCATGAGGACGTGATGAACGTAACCATAAGTGACGGTGATCCATCAAAAAGTCAACCCCGTGTTCCTTGGGCGTGATCGGGTAGTCTTCGCTTTCACCGATCACTTCGATATCCTCCACAGCAATTTCATAGCCAAATTTAGAACGGCTATCTTCGTGAATCACACCCGTAATCCACATGCTGGTTTCTTGCCGAAGCTCTTTAGCAAGTTCAAAAACTTCTTCAGAAACGTTATTCTTCAGCACAACACCTTGGAAAAAGGCGGTACCATCTCGTAACTGCAAGAAAGCAATCTTCCCGCTGGAACGCTTGTTAGTCAACCAAACACCAATCTTAACTTTTTCGTCAACATGGTCCTTGGCATTAATGATGTTAATCTGTTGCACAATGTAACCCCCAATGAATAATTAGTCTTTAAATTGTACCATGAAAGCCTTGATTCTAGCCATAGCTGTTTTAAGTGAATCTAGATCAGTTGCGTAACTGATGCGGACATGGTTGTTAACGCCAAATGCAGAACCGTCAACTAACGCGACGTGAGCTTCAGTCAATAAGCGGCTGACCAATTCACCAGTAGACGCAATACCAGTAATTTCTAGTGCTTTGCTGACATCTGGGAAAAGGTAAAAAGCGCCTTGGGGTTTAACTTTTAATTCAAACCCTGGAATGTCATTTAATAACGGATAAATTGTGTTTAAACGCTCTTCAAAAGCCTGACGCATCACTTCAGTCTGCGTTTGATCACCCGTGAAAGCCTCCAGTAAAGCATACTGACTGACCGCAGTTGGATTACCAGTGGCGTGAGATAGGAAGGCGGAAATTTTACTGATTAGTCGTTCATCAGCAACGACATAGCCCATCCGCCAACCAGTCATGGAGTACGTTTTGCTCCCGCCAGAAATAATAATGATACGTGAATCTAACTGATCAGCTAGCTGCGCAATGGAAGTAAAACTAGCACCGTTATACACCAACTGACCATAAATATCGTCCGTGATCACCATTAGATCATGATGTTTGGTCCAGTCGTTTAATGCGGCCAGCTCCTGCTGATCATAAATAACGCCAGTTGGATTTTGTGGACTGTTGAGCACAAAAGCAACCGTCTTGTCAGTCAATTTTGCTTCCAAATCAGCCGGTGTTGCTTTAAAACTTTCACCCACTGGCACAGAAACGGGAATACCACCGGCGAGTTTGATTTGTTCGGAGTAACTGACCCAGTACGGTTCTGGTAATAACACTTCATCACCAGGATCAAGAATGGCTTGAAAAGCACTATACAGTGCCATTTTGGCACCAGTGGTAATCGCAACGTTTTGGGCGGTCAACCCTTGCAAACCATAGTCTCTGTTCGTTCGTTGTGCCACTGCAGTTCTTAATTGCGGAATGCCTGCAGCTGGAGTATAAAAGCTTGCTTTACCGGCACTAATTGCGTCAATGGCCGCTTGCTCGATGTTTTTGGGTGTTTCAAAATCAGGTTCACCAATGCCAAGGTTAATCACGTCGATTCCGTCAGCAATCATTTGCTTCGCTTGAGCAGAAACTTTCATAGTTGCCGATGGTTGAAGCTGTTGCGCACGCTGTGAGATTTTCAAAATATAGCCCCCTAGATACCTGTAAGATTAGATATTTTCGATAGATTGTAAGACCTTACCAGATTTAAAGCTTAACGTTTCGTAACACAATTGCCCCTTTTGATTCATGTAACTGATGACCCATGCTGGGTTACCATTAAAGACACTCAGTGCCGCTGAGAGGACTTTTTTCGGCTTTTGTGTTGACCAGATTCGGCTTAAAGCTTGGTCACGAGACATCCCGCTGGATTGCTGTAGCGCAACCACGTGTCCGCCTTTTTGGGGAACAATAATGTACACTGACTGGTTTCGATTATTCTTGCCGGCAACCGTGTAATAGGTTTGATTTAAATTCGTCCAGTAGAATCCGTCATCAGTTTTCAGACCGGCATATTTTTTAGCAATCTGCACCGACTGAGCTTTCGCCTTCGTTATTGGGGAAGTCGCATGGTGGATACCCCCAAAGATCAACAATAGCAAAACCACGACTATGCCGAGTACAGTGAGCAAAACCCGATTACCCAAATGCTGCCGGCTTGCATGTTCCCTTCTCATGTTCGTTAATACGCCTTCTTTCAGTTGTCACTGCCAATAATTATAGCAAAATCTTAGCTGAGATGGCCGATACTTTTGTGATTTTTAAAAAATTTAGTGATATCGCTGAGTAGTTGCGGCGTAGTCCCCGTCATAATGGGTAGACTAGCCGGTAACGTTTTGATAATCGTTTGACCATAATGACGCGTGACTAACCTGCTATCTAAAACGACGACAACCCCATAATCCTGGCGCGTTCGAATCAACCGACCAACACCTTGACGCAGTCTCAACGTGGCCTTAGGAAGCGATAAATTATAAAACGGGTTTTTCCCCTTTGCTTTCATTCGTTCGTACTGAACTTTGGTTTCTAGCTGATCAGGTGAATCAAATGGTAAGCGTGCAATGACTAACAGCTGCAGTTTATCCTGCGGCAAGTCAATCCCTTCCCAGAAACTGGCAGCTCCCAGCAAAACAGCGCTATCTTCGTCCATAAACCGTTTGATCAGCTTTTCTTTGGAACCCGAAATACCCTGAGCTAAAATCAGCCGTTCTTTTGGATGAATCGTGTCAGTTAGTAAGCTGTATACCGATTCAATTGCTGCTAAAGAATTAAAGAGAACCAATGTCGGCCGATCAACTTTTGCAAGAACCTTAATTAAGGTTTGTGAAACGTACTGATTATATTTGTCTTCTTCTTTAATATCTG
Source organism: Secundilactobacillus sp. MJ173 (assembly GCF_059704265.1). Taxonomy (NCBI): domain Bacteria; kingdom Bacillati; phylum Bacillota; class Bacilli; order Lactobacillales; family Lactobacillaceae; genus Secundilactobacillus; species Secundilactobacillus sp. MJ173. The sequence goes on along the minus strand of NZ_BAAKGN010000075.1, from coordinate 17,351 downwards.
GCGCATCGCTGCTGATATACATTTTAGCCTGAGCTTCGAAGTTAAAATCAGATTTCAACCGTCTCATTTTAACCGCCGTTCTATCAAGGTCTAATTGGTCATATAAATACTGAGAACGGTTTGATGAAAAGAGGGTTGCTCCGGTAAACATCGGGGCTTGAAAGTGCGAGTAAATTTGCTGTGATAGGAACCCTTCGACGGTCATCAGATTTGAAGCAATCATAATATGTGTCAAATCATTGCTAATGGTGAGCCAGTAAAGGTAGCTACCCGTCCCAGCCTCTTCATGCTGGGGAGCCAGCCGAATTGATGACAGCGTTTGCCATGCATCCGTCAAGGCATTCACCGCATGACCAAAACGCATGAATAACTCTTCATCACTTTTTAGCCAACGGTTAGATTGCTTATAAAACGAATCCGTGATTTTAGCCAGTTCATCTTGAAATTTACCGACTAAAATATCTAATTGTTCAAACAAACCCTTACGTTGGTTAAGAAAGTTCACCCAATCGGTTTCAGAAATCACGATTTCTTTATAAGGTTTGGTGAACTTACCGCCAAATTGGGCTTTAAAATGATTGGTCAAATAATCGCTTAACGCACTTAATTGACGATTAAATTCAATTAACCAGCGGTAAAAGGTATTCAAATCATCGTTCAGTGTTAACCCATCGGTTGCGGCGTTCAGTCCGTATTCGTTCTCAGGGTCTAGCAGCTCCATTAAGCGACGAGCAGTAGCAAGTGAAACTTGAAAATCAAATTTTTGCCGCTGAGTTTTCAGTGCGTAATCAGCTAAATGTTGCGCTTCATCAACAACTAAATACGGTTGGTGAAAATCGTCACCTAGTAAATCAGCATGCCGAATCAAAAAGGCGTGGTTAACGATTATAAAGCGCGTATATTTCAGTCGTTTATACAGTCGTCTTAAAAAATCATCTTCGTAAAACGGATCAGTATCGGTTAAATCAGTCATCCCGTGATGATAAACACTGTCTAAGTATGGCGGTTCATTTTTAAAATGCAGTTCGTCCAAATCACCGGTGGTCGTTTGAGTTAACCAAACTAGCAACCGCAGTTTGATCAGCTGGGTCTGTTTAGAATGATCGGCTTGACTCAGGGATACTTTGAACCGTGACAGATCCAGATAGTGTGCGTTGCCCTTGACCACTTCCGCATGAATCTCAAACGGGAGCATGTCTTCCAATAACGGCATGGTTTGATTGATGAGCTGATTTTGTAGCAAAACGGTATCGGTAGCAATCACCACTTGCTTATCGAACTTTTGTGCCAAATATGCCATGGGTAAGGCGTAACCTAACGTTTTGCCGGTACCAGTAGGCGCCTCAACAATCAGTGGCTGATTGGCCGTTTCCGCATCCGTGTATTGTCGGTAGACTAAGTTCATCATTTTGGCTTGATCTGCACGCCATTCAAAGTGTTTGGGAAATCGCTTTAATTTATTTTTTTTAGTTCGCGGATAAGTGTACTCACGATCGTCCGTTGCCGTTAAAACAGGCGTTTTACGCAAGGCAATCCCGTGAGAAACGTAGAGATTGTCTGGCAAGCTCCGAGGATTTTTGCGAACTTCTGCTAGTCCCCATTTAAAGACTTCAGCAGTATTTTGAGGGAGATCAGCATCCTCTGCCACCATTTGCTGCAGCGTGACGATTGGTAGTTCCAGCATCCGTTTAAACAGCACAATTAGCAGTTCGCCAGTAACCAGCGCATCATCGTTAGCAGTATGCGGATGGTCATGTTCAATGCTGAGATACTGTGTCAAATCGTGCAGGCGATAACTTGGTACTGTGGGCAGCAAAATTTGACTCAGCGTGACAGTATCGATAGCTTGAATATCGAGTCTGGGGTAGCCCACCCGTTCAAGCTCGGCGTTAACAAACGGAAAATCAAAGTTGACATTATGTGCCACAAAAACCGTATCGGACAATAAGCTATAAATCGTACCGGCCACGTCGTCAAATAGCGGTGCACGTTTGACCTGCGCGTCGGTAATCCCAGTTAGTGCCTGAATGGATTGTGGAATTGAAGTTTGTGGATTAACGTCTGTATTAAAATGGTTAATAATTTTACCATTTTGTACCAGGACGCACCCAAATTGAATCATTCGGTTGCCTTCAGCAACGTTAGTACCGGTCGTTTCAATATCGACAACGGCATAAATTGTATTTGCATCCATTAATTTCACCAAATTCTCTATTATCTATCTTTCTCCGTTTATCATACTACACTTGGTTCGCAGGCGGAAGCAGACGTTTATGGCTGGCACAATTTCAAACCGGTTTGAATTGGCCGCCCGCCTTGACCATTCTTAAAAATACGTTAAGTTTACCGGGTTTATAATGATGAGTTTTCGCCTTTTCTTGTAACAATTGGCTATTTGTCGTATGATACCATGTGTTTGTAATCATTTAAAAAACACGAATTATTTGAAGTCTACAATAAAATGTTCGAGGGGAGCAATTTCAGTGAATACGCCGGCTAGTGGCAGCAGTCACGCAAAAATTATATTAATTGGTGAACACAGCGTTGTTTATCACCAGCCTGCAATTGCATTGCCATTGCCAGCCGTTCGTGAAAACGTCACGATAACGCTTCGTGAGGACACTGATCAAATGCTGATCAGTCGCTATTATACGGGCGCTAGACATGCTGGCCCACAACAGTTAACGGGTATTAACCACTTGATTGATGAACTGTTGGCACGTTTCGATGCATCTAACGTGGGTTTTGATTTAACCATTAATAGTCACCTCCCCGCTGAACGAGGAATGGGATCATCGGCTGCGACTGCGGTGGCCATTATCCGTGCCCTGTACCATTTTTTCGAACAACCGCTCTCACACGAACAGCTATTGTCTGACGCAAATATTTCTGAAAAAATTATTCATGGTAACCCCAGCGGCATCGATGTCGCTACTGCTAGTGCCAGTAACCCCATCTGGTTTGTATCGGGTACTCAACCTAGTGCTATTCCGTTTCATCTACACGGTTACCTAGTAGTGGCAGATAGTGGCATTCACGGGCAAACGGGTTTGGCGGTTCAAGCGGTCGCCGAACTGCGCAAGCGTGACTTAGCATTAGCTGATCACGCAATCAGGGGGCTGGGCCAGCTAACCCACGCTGCTAAATCGGCCCTGGCTAACGATCGATTAACGGAACTGGGGACGATTTTTAACCGCGCTCAGATTTTGCTGAAACAGCTGGGTGTTAGCCACCCGCGGTTAGAAGAAATGCTCACTGTTGCCAATCAACATGGTGCCCTGGGAGCCAAATTAACCGGTGGCGGCATGGGTGGTTGTATGATCTGTCTGGCACCAGACGAAGCCACCGCAACACGAATTCGGTTAGCATTAGCTAATCAGGGCGTTACCCAATCGTGGGTTCAACCCTTAAAAAGTGAGGAAACTAAATAATGGTAATCGCAAATCATCCAATTATCGCGAAAGCACATACTAACATTGCCCTAGTTAAATACTGGGGTAAGTTAGACAACCAGCTAATTATCCCGCAAAATGACAGTCTATCTATTACCCTTGACGAGTTCTACACGCAAACGGCCGTTGAGTTTTTACCTGACTTGGCAACTGATGAGGTCGTTTTCGATGGCCAGCACTTATCGGATCACGCTAGTTTACGCGTGCGTACTTTTTTAAATCATGTGCGTGATTTGGCTGGTATCAACTATGGCGCAAAAGTCGACACGCAAAACTTTGTGCCAACCGCAGCAGGGCTTGCTTCCTCGGCATCTGGTTTTGCCGCTTTAGCTGGTGCGGCTAGCCGGGCAGCCGGGCTAAACTTAAACCGGCGCGACCTGTCAAGATTGGCTCGTCTGGGTTCCGGTTCAGCCACCCGCTCTATCTTTGGTGGTTTTGTTGCTTGGCAGCAAGGTCATGATGACGCAACCTCATTTGCGTATCCGATCGATGAGCAACCAACTTGGGACATCGCGGTGGTGGCCCTGGTTTTAACGGCGAAACAAAAGAAAATATCCAGTCGAGTGGGTATGCGACTGGCTGTTGAAACCAGTCCCTTTTATTCTGAATGGATTTCCGCTAGTCAAGCTGATTTTAAGACGATTAAAACTGCCATTCAAAATCAAGACTTTGAATTACTAGGTCATACCTCTGAACAGAATGCCATGCGGATGCACGCTTTGACCCTGAGTTCAGATCCTAACTTTACCTATTTCAATGCGGATAGTATTAAAGCTATGAACATGGTCAAAGAGTTACGTTTGCAAGGAATACCCTGTTACTTTACAATGGACGCTGGACCAAACGTCAAAATCCTTTGCCAGGGCGAAAATGCAGAGCGAATCGCACAGTATTTTCAAGCCGAATTCGGTAAGGAAGATGTACTCGTGACCCGACCAGGTTCAGGTATTTCAATTTCAGATTAATAATTAGTTTTATTTAAAATTAGCAGTGTACGACTCTAGTCTGCTAATGAAAGGACATGATGTTTTGATTTCTGTGAAAGCCCCAGGCAAACTTTATATTGCAGGTGAATACGCGGTCGTTGAGACCGGTTTCCCGGCTATCATCGTTGCCTTGGATCAATTTGTGACGGTCACGATTCAGTCTGCGGATCAAATCGGCAGTATCGTTTCAAGTCAGTATCAAGAAAATTCAATTTACTGGCGTCGAGAAGACGGTGAAATGGTTTTTGATAACCGTGACAACCCCTTCCACTATATTTTATCCGCCATTAAGGTTACTGAAGACTACGCTAAAACCCTTGGCAAGGAGCTAGGTATTTATCATTTAACCGTAGAAAGCGACCTTGACAGCCAAGATGGCCGTAAGTATGGTCTAGGCTCCTCAGCAGCAGTAACAGTTGCAACCATCAAAGCACTCTGCAAATTTTATGAACTACCCGTCAACCATGATAAGCTGTTTAAATTAGCTGCTATCGCCCATTTCCACGTTCAAGGAAATGGGTCTTTAGGTGACATTGCTGCCAGTGTTTACGGTGGCTGGATTGCTTATCATTCATTCGACCGCGATTGGCTTAAGTTAGCCGAGAAAAACTATAACTTTGCCGAAATGCTGTCAATGGACTGGCCAGGCTTAAATATTGAATTACTGACACCACCAAAGAATTTAAAACTACTGGTTGGCTGGACCGGTTCGCCCGCTTCCACCTCTCACCTAGTTGACCGCGTGGCGTTGAACAAGGCCAAACGGCAGCAAGCCTATCAAGATTTTCTGACCAATAGTAAAGCCTGCTTAAAACGGATGATCGACGGCTTCAGAAATCAAGATTTACAAGCCATTCAAACTGAAATTGCGGTTAATCGTCAACTATTGAATGAATTAGATCGGTTCACGCACGCGCATATTGAAACACCATTGCTGAAGAAACTTTGTGACATCGCTGAAGAATTCGGCGGGATTGCTAAAACATCTGGTGCGGGTGGCGGTGACTGCGGGATTGCCATTGTCGATTCTCATAAACAGCTCAATCAGTTGATCAAAAAATGGGCTGCAAACAAAATTATTCCCTTAAAGTTTAACGTTCACGACGTAGAGGAGTGATAGCATGGCCTCACAGCAGTCACATCGTAAAGATGAACACGTATCGTTGGCCGAAAAGTTTCACCGTTCTGCCGACAGTAGCACGTTTAATCAGGTTCGCATTCTTCACCAGAGCTTGCCTGAATTAGCGTTGTCTGACGTTGACTCCACGGTTACCTTTCAGAACCATCGTATTGCCTATCCGATTTTGATTGAAGCGATGACGGGTGGTTCAACGCAAACTGGTCAGTTTAATGCTCAGCTTGCACAGTTGGCTGAAGCAACCCAATTGCCAATGGCCGTTGGATCGCAAAGTGTGGCACTAAAGGAACCTGAATTAGCGGCTACGTTTTCTGTGGTCCGAAAATATAACCCTAGTGGTATGGTGATTGCTAACATTGGTGCCGGACACAGCGTCGAAGATGCTCAAAAAGTAGTTGATATGATTTCAGCTGATGCGCTGCAGGTTCACGTGAACGCCGCTCAGGAAACGATTATGCCCGAGGGTGACCGTGAATTTTACTGGCTGGATCAATTAGCAGCAATTGTGGCCAAACTTGATGTCCCAGTGATTATCAAAGAAGTTGGTTTTGGAATGACCGCAAAAACCGTCCAAAAGTTAATGTCGATTGGTGTTCAATACGTTGATTTAAGTGGCCGTGGTGGGACAAGTTTTGCCAAAATTGAAAATTTTCGTCGACCTGAAAAGGAAATGACTTACATGGCAGATTGGGGTTTGACGACTCCTGAGTCATTATTGGAAATGCGAAAATTATCCAGTCGTCCCGTTATTATCGCTAGTGGCGGCATTAAGACACCACTAGATGCCATTAAAGCACTAGCGTTAGGTGCTGATATCGCCGGCATGGCCGGTGAAGTTTTACATCATTTGATTACCACTAACTATGCTGCAACGGAGAACTGGTTAATCCACTGGCTCCGGGATTTCAAACAATTGATGCTGTTAACGGGGAGTGAGACCGTTAAAGATCTGCGTAAGCAATCGATGGTTTTCTCACCAGAGCTGGAATCGTTTGCGAGACAACGTTTTATTTCACTAGAGTAATAATTGAACACAAAATAAAAAAGTGTTTTAGCACGGAAAAATGTGCTAAAACACTTTTTTATTCAGCTTTAAACCGTAGTCCCTTTGGAAAGAAGTTCTTAACGGTTTGATTAACAACTTTAGCAAAAGCCACTGGCTGGCCATTGCAGAATAGCCGGACCCAGCCCTTTTTGATTGGCAGGTCACCTCGTGTAAAGGTATCGCCATGTACCACTTGTTTCCAGTCATCTTCAGAGATGGCAGATTCAAACTTGAACTGACCAGGACGCAACGCTAATGCCATGGCGTAACTGGGTTCAAAACGGTTCTTTTTGAACGTACCGAGATGCAGACCTGGACGAACAACTTTTAGTTTTCTCAGTGACGGTGTACCTTCTGGCATCAGATAGAGTTGGTCACCAAATGCCAGTAATTGATGTGAATCCGCTTTGAAGTTTAGGTATTGGGCTGCAAAGTCTTCAAATAATTGAGATTGCTCACGAGACACGTTCGAAGACTGCGGGTGAAATTTATGCCCCTCACCAATGGCTTCCTTTAACCTTAATTTTGCAACAAAGTGGCCTTCACCCCTCATGAGGTGTGGAAATAGTCGCGCAGCACCCTTTAAACTTGGATCGCCGTTTCCCCACTCTGGTTTGGCATCAATGATACCAGCCGTTTTTTCGATGGGGACCACTTCAAATTGTGGATAGGTTTCCAGCAACCAGGAAATCGTTTGTTCGTCTTCTTCTGGTGCAAACGTACACGTTGAGTAGACCAGTTCACCGCCAGGCTTAAGCACCTTCACCGCCTCGGTTAAAATTTCTCGCTGACGTTTCGCGCAGGCTGCTGGGTAATCGGTAGACCAGTAGCTCACCGCATCAGGATCCTTACGGAACATTCCCTCACCCGAACACGGTGCATCCACTAGGACTTGGTCAAAGAATACCGGAAAAACTTTGGCAATGGCAGCCGGATCCTCATTCAAGACTAAGGTGTTGCTTAATCCGAATCGTTCGGTATTTTCGGCCAAGACTTTAGCACGCTTAGGCATGATTTCATTGCTGACCAATAACCCGGTTTGCTGCAGAAAACTGCTAAGGTGAGTCGATTTGCCACCAGGTGATGCACAAAGATCAAGTACTCGCATACCCGCGCTTGGATGAGCAACTTCGCCAACAAACATGGCGCTGGGTTCCTGACTGTATACAGCCCCACTTTGATGATCCAGGCTATGACCGGCTACTTTTCCGTAGTAACCCCACTGAGTGTATGGCACGGGATCGGATAAATCCAAGTCATCAGGCTTGGGACGCATGGGGTTGATTCTGAAACCACTGTTTTCTGGTTGATCAAAACTAGCAAAGAAAGCCTCCGCTTGTTCACCCAGTAATTTTTTGTATTTTGTTTTAAACGCTACAGGTAATTCCATGATCGATCCCTTTCATTATTTAAAAATTCTCTGAAAGCAGTATACCTTTTCAGGACTTCATGGTCAATTGGCCTTCATGGGCGCAATCTTGCTCTCATCACATCAAATATGTTAAATTAAGTCTATTATTCAAAGAAACGGATGTGTTATATTGACTCAAAAACTAATCGCACTGGATCTTGACGGAACGACTTTAAATCATGAAGCCGTACTGTCTAAAAAAACCGTGGCAACCATTAAAGCGGCTATTAAAGCCGGTCATATCGTCAGTATTGTAACGGGACGCCCTAATCGACTCTCTCAAAGCTACTATGATCAACTGGGGCTAACTTCACCCATGATTAATTTTAACGGCAGCCTAGGACACATGCCTCACCAGCACTGGCAATTAGAATACCAGTATACGTTCGACCGTGAGATTGTCTTGGATTTGCTGAAACATCAGCAGGAATTTAAGATTCAAATGATTGCAGCTGAGGGTAAACACCTCTTTTTGGCACATCAAAACGAATCAACACAAGTCGGCTTTTTCCCAACGGTTTTGACCCAAGATCAACAACTGAGTCCCGTTACCTTAACTCAAAATCCAACGAGCATGACCATTGCTGTTGACCGACCTTTACAAAAACAGCTGCAAAAATACATCGAGGACCATTTCGGCAGTTTTGTCGATGTAGCGCCTTGGGGTGGACCCAATAGCGTACTAGAAATAGGCGCTAAGGGTGTGCAAAAGGCTGTTGGCGTTGAACGTCTTGCTAATTATTATCATATTGATCGACAAAACGTCATTGCTTTTGGTGACGAACACAACGACAACGAAATGATTGACTATGCTGGTACGGGAGTTGCTATGAAGAATGCCACTGCCCAGTTAAAATCAATCGCTGATGACGTAACTGAACTGAATAACGATCAAGACGGGATGGCTGATTATCTTTCAAAAACGCTTAAGTTAGCTTAGACACCCTGATCAAAGTGAACGGATAGCCTAGCATTGTCGTTGCAAACAATGCTAGGCTATCGGTATTAAATCCGTTAAGACCAAAGGCTTTTTTCAACGCGGTATATCCGGTTGTCAAATTGGTTATTTGACTGAGATTGTGAGGCACCAAAGTAAACGTACTTCCCCAGGAGCATGATTCCTGTCAGTTGGGTATCAGCTGATAAATTATCGACCAGCTGATCCTGAAACCCATTTTTTAATAACCAGAACCCCTTGCTAATGGCTCGCTGATCACCGTAACTCTTGGTGGCATATAGTGCACGGCCATTTGAGAACGCAATGCTTTGAATGCTACCAATAGTTTCGGGAGCTAGTTGTTTTTCAGTTGGTTTAAATGATTGATATACTGCAGCCATCAGTCTCAAATCTCCAGCCTTGATGGTTGTTTCGCCCTTTTCAATCATTTGCCAAATCAAACGAATCACCTGGTCAAGATTAAAGACGGTACACTGAATGTGCTGAGCTTTGTCCAAGACCATGACCGTTAGTTCACTACGATCACTGGACAGTGCTGAAACTGCCCCAATAACTGGTTCTGGCAACGGTGTACCCGTGATGTTAGCACTTTCTAAGTGCGTTATTTTAAAGGGTGTCGATTGTCCTGTGGAATCGTTTTGATCAAACGTAAGGTACCATAGCTCTGGCGCATTAACTTGCCCATCAGTATCAACTGGCTGTCCGCAAAGGATGAACGTAAGATCAGGTGTACTAGTGATCAACGCCAAACTATGCACATTGACCAAGTTTGGCAGAATCAATCTCTCAGATGTTGCTACAGCAGTGATCTTCGACTTATCCAAGTCGCACTTCGTAATAACCGTATCTTGATTAACGGTTTGAACAACGTATGCCGTCTCATCACTCATGCAAAAAGCATTCACGACTGATTGTTGTTCCAACCCTTTTATCTCATAAGCTAACGTTGACTGCATCAAAAAAACTCCTTTTTTCATCGCAAATATTATGCCACTATTATCTGCATTATTACTAGGTTGATTATACCATAAGATATGAAAGGCAAACGGAGGTGATAGCATTGAGACATCAGAAGAAACGCTTCACTGACTATTTAATCGACGGCCAGCCATTAGTTCAGTCAGGCACTTTCGAACCAGATCGATTTTTAGTCAGCCGACAACAGCCAAATAGTTTAAGTCCTCGACTACGCATTTATCCGGCTCACCATGTTATTCACTATCAAGGAAAAATTAAAAGTGATGGCCGCTATTGGCTGGTGCTAGAAAACAGCTATTTGTGTGTTGCTACCCGACAGCGGATTTTATATGGTCATGACTCAAACTTAAACTGGGGATCTGAGATTAAAACGGCCAAGAAACTGAAACCAACATACTCATCGCCCCATTCAAAAATTCCTAACAACTTACGAACGTTTGTTGCTGCCGAACCGCTCGCTTTTCGAACATTGCCAAAGTGGACAGCACTGAGCAAAAACAAAGCACTGCTATATACAGGTGACCAGATTGTATATAGCAATATCTTTTTAAATGAGCGTATTGTCTATGTCAAAACTGAACGTGGATTTCTACCCTACTATGACCAGCGAACTGGTAAAAGATATGGCGTTTTAGAGAATGGAAACTTAAACTTACAGCCTACAAGTCGCTCCGTTGAATCAGTATGCTTTAAAATGAATGGTCGGTTTCGTTTCGATCAGCGGGCTGTCAGTATCTACCAATCCCCTAATTTGAATGCTCCCATTCTTGGTCACCTTAAGCGGCACTCAGTTATCGATTACACAGGTAAGTTAGCTGATGTTCATCGCGGTTGGTTACAACTCACCCACGCTGGTCGACACGGCTACGTGCCTTTTATGAGTCGCTACCCAACTCATCAGCATTATTTTGGTAAGGAAATTACGGGTTCTAAAAAGGTTTCTCGGCTACGAGAACCGTGGGAATTTAATCGAGTAAATAAGCCAGCATCACAGTTGGCCACACCCCTAGAAAAACAGCAATTGCAACAAATCGCCGCTAACATTAAGCAGTTGCGGCAACCTGATTCAATCGTCATTGGTCTGATAAATGATACACACTACGATTCCCACCAGTCTCTCGGTACTCAACGAACGTTGCATGATTTGAGAATGATCAGTCAGTTAGCGCGAAAAGAGGCTTTTGATGGCTTGGTGATGAACGGTGATCTCGTCGATGGCAACCAGCCCCTTAACCAAACGATTATTGACACTGGTGATGCAGTATCTGCTTTGAGCCAAAGTCAGCGACCGTTTTTCATCACTCAGGGGAACCACGATGATAACTCTGGGTTTGCACGCTATTTAAACGGTTATCGCACTGACCAGGTAATGATCGAGCAAACGGCGTTACATTTGCGAAACACTTTTAATAATAGCTGGTTAGCCGACTCACATAACTTCTACGGCAAATATCACGTACCTGACACACCTGTCAGTCTCATCATGCTCAATACCTTCGATATTCGCGACTCGTGCTCAGACGAGTATTTTGACCGTGATTATGACGACCAGCCAAACGGCATTCATTGGACCGGTATCTTACAAAATATTCGTCATAGCCGTTCACGGATTGCTGAACAGCAGGCGACCTGGTTCACCAATACCCTAGATCAGCTGAAACCTGACGAACAAGTGATTGTTTTTACCCATGATTCGATTCGTTCTGCAACTGATAGACAAGCTGTCAACCCGTTTTGGACTTACGATTGGTTTGCTAACAACCAACAGGGCGATTACGCCCGTGTTTACAGTAGTTTGATTAAACACCGGCAACAAATTATCGCTGTTATGTCGGGGCATACTCACGTGGACGACTGGTCGCACCAAGATGGCATTAACTGGATCGCTACGACCAGCGATATTGCTGACCGCCGTAAAGCTAATCGGCTGGACAACAACGCCATTGGTGCTTGGGATGTGCTAATTATCAATCCTAAGCAGCGACAATTATTCCGTTTACGATATGGCTGGCGTGATCGAGCAGGTAAACTTCGTAACTGGCAGTATCGCTTATTTGGTGATGGCACTGATACCAGGCATTGGACGCTGAAAGAAATTTTGAAACGTCCCGATGCGAAGCCTCTAACTGGCAACGCCCTTTATTACCAGAATCAAAATAAGCAAGTTGATCAAATTTGGCATGGCTTTCGCGGTTATTTTGAATATTAGATCAAATACAAAAAGAGGTTTTGCCATAAGTCTATATGGGTAAGTATTTAGCTAGTTTCTTGACTAAAACACGTTCTAGAATTTACTTTGGTCTTTATGTAGCCTTAACTGGTTCACAACTCAGATTCCGGGCATCTAACACCCAAAAACGGCATCCCGATAAGAACATCGGGATGCCGTTTTGAGGTGTTATACTCTGGAATTTGCCGAGTTATGTTACACCTTTTATATATTTAAAATGTTACAAGTTTTTTTTCGGTTTAAATAACTGTGTGGCTTTCACCGCCGCCTGCCAACCAGAGTAGCAGTTCTCACGGTCTTTTGCTGACATCTGAGGGTCAAACTCTTCACTTGGTTTGTGCATGCGTTTGATTTCATCTAAATCCTTCCAGAAGCCAGTAGCCAAGCCAGCTAAGTAAGAAGCACCCAGAGCGGTAGTCTCAGCAATTGCCGCTCGTTGAATATGGGTATCCAAAATATCGGCCTGGAACTGCATCAAAAAGTCGTTATTCGCTGCTCCGCCGTCCACGCTAAGGGTTTTAATGTCGATACCAGTATCTGCTGCCATGGTATCCACAACGTCTCTGGTCTGGTACGCAATGGCTTCCAGTGTCGCTCTAACAAACTGTTCTCGAGTCGTACCACGGGTTAAACCGAAGACGGCGCCACGGACTTCCTGATCCCAATATGGCGCACCAAGACCCGTAAAGGCTGGCACCACGTAAACATCGTTTGTAGTTTTCGCGTCAACAGCCATTTTTTCAGATTCGGATGCGTGTTCGAACAACCGCATCCCATCCCGTAACCATTGAACAGCCGATCCTGCCACGAAAATACTACCTTCCAAGGCGTAGTTGACCTCACCGTTAACCCCGTATGCAATAGTGGTCAACAGCCCCTTATTAGACAAGGTTGGCTGAGTACCCGTATTCATCACGATAAATGCACCGGTACCATAGGTGTTTTTAACCGAGCCTTTTTCAAAAGCAGTTTGACCAAACAATGCGGCCTGCTGATCACCCGCGATTCCGGCGATTGGCACTTGTAGGCCGAAGAACGTGTAGCCTGCAGTATAGCCGTAGGTGTAAGAAGACGGGTGAACTTCTGGCAAAAGGCTAGCAGGAATGTTTAACAGATCTAGAATTTCGTCATCCCACTTTAAATCATGAATGTTAAACAGCATGGTTCTAGAGGCGTTGGTATAGTCGGTGGCGTGAATTCGACCACCTGTAAGCTTCCATAATACCCAAGTATCGATAGTACCAAACAAAAGCTCACCCTTCTCAGCGCGTTCACGAACACCAGGAACATTGTCCAAAATCCACATAATCTTAGTGGCTGAGAAGTATGAATCGATCACCAGACCCGTTTTTTTGTGAATTAAATCGGCATAACCCTTTTCCTTTAACTCATCAGCGATCTCACTCGTTTGTTTTGATTGCCAAACCACCGCGTGATAAACGGGTTCACCAGTGTTTTTATCCCACACAATGGTCGTTTCACGCTGGTTAGTAATCCCGATTCCCCGCACTTTGTAAGGCTGAATATGGGCATTGATCACAGCATCAGAAATGACCGATTGGACGGCACTCCAAATTTCGTCTGCATCATGTTCCACCCAGCCAGGCTTTGGAAAATGCTGTGTGAATTCACGTTGCGCCTGACCTACAATCTGACCATCCCGGTTAAATAGAATTGCACGTGTACTAGTCGTACCCTCGTCAATTGCCATTATGTACTGTTCGTCATTCATCGTTAAGTCTCCATTCGTTTACATTCTCAAGTTAGTTAATCAACCTATAGTATACCTAAGAACGAAGAATTAGCCAACTACATTTGTTCAAAAAGCATTTGTATCAGTGCTGTAATCGGTTACAAATAGCCGTTAAAAAAAGGGTCAACGACTGCTCGTCCACCCTCAAAAATTATTTTTCGTCGCTCTTAAGAACGCCACCAACACTGTAACGGTCCTTGGCCATTTCTCTCAAAATAACGTGAACGTGTTCAGCAGGTGCACCAGTATCCTTAGTTACAGCATCTGTAACATCTTTAACTAAGTTCTTCAGCTGTTCTTGTGAACGGCCTGCAATCAAATCAATATTTACGATTGGCATTATAAGTGCCCCCCTTGTTTAAGATGATAAAAGTATACCGTGTTTCCCGTTTTCAAGCAAGTCTATTCAGTGTTCCCCTGTTTAAACTTTAACTGCTCTGTTTCATCATAAAAATTACCTTCAATGTCCACTGTGCTAACCAGGTTAACGAAGGAGCCTGGATCAACCGTTTTCACCACGTGTTCCAACTCGTACAGTTCGTACCGGGAAATCACCACCATTAAAACCGCCCCAGGACGCCGTTTATAAGCACCTTGAGCTGGTAAAATGGTAACCCCGCGGATCAGCGTCTTCTTCAAACCGTCGATGACATCATCTGGCGCAGTCGTCACAATAAAGGCCGTCAGTTTTTGGTGGCGGGTATGAATCGCATCTACTACCCGAGACATCCCGTATAACGAAATAATCGTATACATGGCATTTTCCCAGCCGACCAAGGTACCAGCGATTAACACAATGACTAAGTTAATCGCAATCATTAACGTCCCAATGGTTTTACCTGTTGTTTTTTCCAGAATTACCGCAACGATATCCATGCCACCAGTTGAAAAACCGTATTTCAGCGGATAAGCAACGCCGACGCCCGTTAAAATACCGCCAAATAAAGCACTCAACAGTGGATTATGGGAGAGTGTTTGAACCGGTAAAGTCACCGCTAAAATGGAAGTTAAAAAAGAAGTAATGAAACTATAGACGGTAAATCCTCGGCCGATTTTTAACCAGCCTAATAAACCGATTGGGATGTTGAATATCAGGATCAGCCAACCGGTGTTTATCCGAAGATGAAACCACTTTAGAGCCAAGATTGATAAAATTTGAGAAACCCCGTTGATTCCGGCACTAAAAATATTGCCAGGAATTAAAAAGAAATTTAGGGCAACTGCGCTAATAAACGCCGAACCAACGATCAGTGCACACTTGATCGTAAAATCTTTTCGGTCAATGAGAGCCTGCATAAAAAATAACGTCCCTTCAAAAAATTTAACTCACAGCACTAATTTAATCATATTTTTTTACGTTTGCCTATCATCTTCAGGCCATTTGATCACTACAACTGCATAATAATAACATGTTTCAACCCAATCTGTGATAGAATGCTTTTTAGAATTGATTATTGGAGGGATACGTATGTCAATGACACCCTACTCTGCTTGTACCAGTATCTTAATCGGTAAAGCAGCATCTGTTGATGGATCAGTGATGATTGGCCGAAACGAGGACTCGCGCCCAGCGTGGCCAAAACACTTTGTCGTTCATCCAGCAACCGTCACCAAACAAGCTACTTTTGAATCAACTGATAATGGTTTTAAAATGCCATTGCCAGAAGTAGCTTACAAATACACTGCAACACCAGAGTGGACGGATAAGTATGGCTTATTCGAAGAAGATGGCATCAACCAGTATGGTGTTGCCATGAGTGCTACGGAAAGCACCTATGCAAACGATCGGGTCTTAGCCGCTGATCCCTTAGTGAAGGATGGCATCGGTGAAGAAGCCATGATAACCGTTACCCTGCCGTACATTAAAACTGCACGTGAAGGCGTGAAACGACTGGGCACGATCATTAGCCACTATGGCACTTCTGAGTCTAACGGGATTTTATTTGCCGACCGCACAGAAGCCTGGTACTTTGAAACTGGTTCGGGGCATTATTGGGTAGCGCAACGAATTCCAGATGACAGCTATGCCGTGGTCGCTAACCAGATGGCGATTCAAGCCATTGATTTTGATGACCCGGACAACTTTATGTGGCATCCCAACATTCAAGCATTTGTACAGGAACACGCACTAAACCCCCAACGTCAGGGATTTAACTTCAGAGAAATTTTTGGAACTAATAACCAAATGGACGCTTATTATAATCTCCCACGTGTGTGGTACGGTCAAAAAATGTTTAATCCAAGTACGGAACAAGCAACGAATAGCCATCACATGCCGTTTATTCGTCAAGCAGAAAAATTATTGTCAGTTGAAGATGCCAAGGCTTTCCTAAGCTCTCACTTCCAGGAAACACCGTATGATCCAATCGGAACTGGCAGTCCAGAAGAACGGAAACGATTTCGTCCGGTTAGCTTAGCAACAACCCAAGAATCACATGTGTTGCAATTACGCCAATATTCGCAGCCTGAACTGGCCGGTATTCATTGGCTGGCAATGGGTGTATCAGCGCAAAGTGTTTACGTGCCCTTCTATGCGGGGATTACGGAGACACCTGCTGATTACCAACGTGCACCACAAACTTATAGCGCCGATAGTGCCTATTGGGTCTTTAAGCAAACCGGTGTATTGGTTGATTCCCACTACAAGCAATTTGGTGATCAATTAAAGCAAGTTCAAAAAGAACTGAATCAGCAGTTTACGCGTTCCGTCATCCAGACAGATCAAAAAGCACAACGCTTAAACGGCGTAGAACTAACAGCATTGCTCACAAAAGAAAGTATGAAAAATGCCGAATTAGCACTGACAAAATACCGGGAGTTATCAGCGAGTTTGATTACACAGGCCACTGCATTTTCACCGTTAAGCTACAAACAGGATTTAAATTTGTGACAATGTGATGCTAGATTTGAGGATTACAAATTAAGAAACGCCAGCCCGACACACTGTCAGGCTGGCGTTTCTTTTGAATAATCGGAATTTAAGTTGTGAAACCCACTCACACTTGCAACAAAAAATAAACACCTAACACTAGAAACAATGCAAATTCAAAACTGGTAGACAACTGCGATAGCCAATGCTTTTCAAAATGTTGAAATTGACCAGCCTGATTTTGAATCTTAGCAAGAACTGCACTTAATCCCCATTGGATCAGTATAACAGCTAGCATGATCATTAAGTTTTTACCCGTGAGAAGACGAAAATTAGACGATATCATTTTAAATAATAACGTCACCAATACAACTAATGCACTTCCCTGTATGACTAACTGTGTTTTTAAAAGTCGCTGCTGTCGTGGTGTTAATTGATTATCAGCCATCTCAACCACTTCTTTCGTTGGATATTGTCTAATTTCAGCATACAAGTTTAAAGCTTTGAACTCAAATATTTCGGCCATAAAAA